>DATAGN010000544.1:0-8262 GCA_036263715.1 Ramlibacter sp. | reverse complement strand
GGTGATCGCGAAGCGGTGCGCCTCGTCGCGGATCTGCGCCACCAGCATGAGCGCCGCCGAATCGCGCCCCAGGTAGACCTTCTCGCGGCCATCGGCGAACACCAGTTCCTCCAGGCCGACCTTGCGGCCCTCCCCCTTTTCCACGCCCACGATCACGGACAGGTCCAGCCCCAGCTCGGCGAACACCTCGCGCGCCATGCTCACCTGCCCGCGGCCACCATCCACCAGCACCAGGTCCGGCAGGCGCACCGCGCTGCCGCCGCCGCCCACCTTCACCTTCTTCGGCGCGGCGTCCGAGGCCAGCGGTGCCGGCGGCGCCGCCTCCGCGGCCTGGGGCGTCGGCGCCGCCTGTTGCGCTTCCTCCACCTGCGCCGCGGCGATCTCCGCCTGCTCCGCCTCTTCGGAAGGGGTCGCATCCGGCGTGTCGCGGCCGGCCTGCGCCAGCCGCGCGTAGCGCCGCGTCAGCACCTGCCGCATGGCCGCATAGTCGTCGCCGGGCGTGATGCCCTCGATGTTGTAGCGGCGGTACTCGCGGTTCTGCATCTGGTGGTGGTGGAACACCACGCACGATGCCTGCGTCGCCTCGCCCGCGGTGTGCGAGATGTCGAAGCACTCCACCCGGAAGGTGTCCAGGTTGTCGGGCGCCAGGTCCAGCGCCTCCACCAGCGCGCGCGTGCGGGCCTGCTGCGAGCCTTCTTCGGCCAGCAGGCGCGCCAGCTGCAGCTGGGCGTTCTTCTCCGCCATCTCCAGCCACAGCCGCCGCTGGCCGCGCGGGTTGTGCACGGCGGTGATGCGGCTGGCGGTCTGGCTGCACAGCGCTTCCACGAGGCGCGGATTGACGGGGTGGCTGGTGATCAGCGCGGAAGGCACCGGGATGCCGATGTAGTGCTGCGCGATGAATGCCTCCAGCACCTGTTCTTCCACCGGCTGGGCGGCCACCGCATCCGCGGCATCGTCGAACTCCTGCATCGCCGTCGCGTCCTCGACGTGACTCGGAAAGGAAGCACGGTCGCCCAGGTGCCGGCCGCCGCGCACCATGGCCAGGTTCACGCAGGCCTTGCCGCCCTGCACCCGCACGGCGAGGATGTCCACGTCCTTGTCCGATGCCGTCTCCACCGACTGCTGGTGCAGCACCTTGGACAGCGCGCCCATCTGGTTGCGCAGTTCGGCGGCCTGCTCGAACTCGAGCTTCTCCGCGTGCGCCATCATCCTGCCCTCCAGCGCCTGCAGCACCGTCTGCGTGTCGCCGCGCAGGAAGGCCTCGGCATGGAGCACGTCCTGGTGGTAGTCCTCGGGCTCCACCAGGTTCACGCAAGGCCCGGAGCAGCGCTTGATCTGGTACAGCAGGCAGGGGCGCGTGCGGTTGGCGAACACCGTGTCCTCGCAGGTGCGCAGGCGAAAGACCTTCTGCAGCAGCTGGATCGATTCCTTGACCGCCCACGCGCTCGGGTAGGGGCCGAAGTAGCGGTGCTTGCGGTCGACCGAGCCGCGGTAGTAGGCCACGCGCGGGAACACGGCCGCCGACGGTGAACCGCCGCCGCGCGCCGCGAAACCCTGCTTGTCCGGCGAGCCGGTGATCTTGAGGTAGGGATAGCTCTTATCGTCGCGGAACAGGATGTTGTAGCGCGGCGCCAGCGTCTTGATCAGGTTGTTCTCGAGCAGCAGCGCCTCGGCTTCCGAGCGCACGACCGTGGTTTCCAGCTTGGCGATCTTGCCGATCATGTGGCCGATGCGCGTGCCGCCATGGTTCTTCTGGAAGTAGCTGGACACCCGCTTCTTCAGGTTGCGCGCCTTGCCGACGTACAGCACGCCGCCTTCCGCGTCGTAGTAGCGGTAGACGCCGGGCAGCCCCGGCAGGGCCGCCACCTGCGCGAGCAGTTCTTCGGAATGCATGCCCGTATTATCCGAGCCGCCATGCACTGGGACATCTTCTGCAGGGTCATCGACAACCACGGCGACGCCGGCGTCTGCTGGCGCCTGGCCGCGGAACTGGCCGCCCGCAGCGAGCAGGTGCGCTTGTGGATCGACGATCCGGCGCCGCTGCAGTGGATGGGGCCGCAGGGCGCGCCCGGGGTGGAGGTCATTGCCTGGGGCGATCCGCTCCCGCAAGTGCAGCCCGGCGACGTGGTGGTCGAGGCCTTCGGCTGCGACCCGCCCGACGCCTTCGTCGCGCGCATGGCCGCCCTGCCCCGCCCGCCCGCGTGGATCAACCTGGAATACCTGTCCGCCGAGGGCTACGTGGAGCGCAGCCACGGCCTGCCCTCGCCCGTGATGCAGGGCGTGGGCCGTGGCCTGCTGAAGCACTTCTTCTATCCCGGCTTCAGCGACCGCACGGGCGGCCTGTTGCGCGAGCAGGACCTCGCCGCGCGCCGCCGCGCCTTCGACCGCCGTGCCTGGTTGCACGGGCAAGGGATCGACCCGGATGCGCAGCTGCTGGCCAGCCTGTTCTGCTACGAACCGCAGGCGCTGCCCGAATTGCTGGAGCAACTCGCCACCGCATCGCGGGCCACGGACCTGCTGGTGACGGCGGGCCGCGCAGCCGCCGCGGTGCGGGCTGCCGGCGGCGCCAGGGGCCAGCTGCGCGTGCACGAACTGCCCCTGCTGAGCCAGGCCGACTACGACCACCTCCTGTGGTCCTGCGACCTGAACTTCGTGCGTGGGGAGGATTCGCTGGTTCGCGCCCTGCTGGCCGGCGCTCCCTTCGTGTGGCAGATCTATCCCCAGCACGACGACGCGCACCACGCCAAGCTGCAGGCCTTCCTGGACTGGCTGCAGCCGCCGCAGGACCTGCGTGACTTTTTCCTTCGATGGAACGGCATCACGCCGTCGCCGCTGCCGCCGGTGGCCCCGGTCGCATGGACGCCGACCACAAGGCTGGCCCTCGAGCGGATCCAAGCGCTGCCCGAGCTTGCGGCGAGCCTCGTGCGCTTCGCTGCCGAGCGCGCTAGAATATAGGGCTTTGCGCTACAGGCTACGGCCTGGCAGGCGCTTGGCCATGCCGCCCCCGCAGTCACCGACCGTTTCTTGCGCGCACCGCGGCCTCTCACCGGGACACACCTCATGAAAATCGCTCAAGAAATCCGCGCCGGCAACGTGATCATGTACACCGGCCAGCCGTGGGTCGTGCTGAAGACCGAATATTCGCGCGGCGGCCGCAACTCGGCGACGGTGCGCATGAAGCTCAAGTCGCTGCTGAACAACCAGGGCACGGAAACCGTGTTCAAGGCCGACGACAAGATGGACCAGATCGTGCTGGAGAAGAAGGAGTGCACGTACTCCTACTTCGCCGACCCGATGTACGTCTGGATGGACGCCGAGTACAACCAGTACGAAGTGGAAGCCGAGAACATGGGCGACGCCCTGAACTACCTCGAAGACGGGATGCCCGCCGAAGTGGTGTTCTACGAAGGCAAGGCCATTTCGGTCGAAATCCCGACCAGCGTCGAGCGCGAAATCACCTGGACCGAGCCGGCCGTCAAGGGCGACACCTCGGGCAAGGTGCTCAAGCCCGCCAAGCTCGCCACGGGCTATGAGATCGGCGTGCCGATCTTCGTGGCGCAGGGCGACAAGGTCGAGATCGACACCCGCACCGGCGAATACCGCCGCCGCGTGTAAGGCAGCTCCACCCTCACCGAGGCTCCGCAAGGAGCCTTTTTCCTTTGCGGCATGGCCACCAGCGACTTCGACTTCGACCTCGGCAGCATCGCGGTGCCCTTCCGCATGCAGCCCGGCCTGCGCAAGCTGCCGGCGCATGCGCGGCACCTGACGCCGCTCGCACCGGGCAGCGCCTTGTGGCTGGAGAAAAAGCGCGTCGTCGACAGCGGCGCCGTCCCGCTCGTGGTGCCGGGCTTCGACCGCACGCCCGCACTCGCGGCGATCGAAGCACAGGCCAAGGCGGAAGGCCTGCCTTTCAGCCAACCGGTCGAGCTCGCCTTCGCCGAGGACTTCGCCGTGCTGGAAGGCGTGGGCACGACACTGCCCTGGCTGTCGGTGGCCGTGCCCTCGCACTGGGCGCCCGAGGAGAAACTTGGCCTCCCCTTCGGCGCGGTGCACGCGCCGGTGGCGGACAACCAGGTGCTGCTCGCGGCGCAGAAGCACCTGGTCCAGCTGGCCACCTCCGGCGAGCGCCTGGAGCGCTTCGTCTGGACCCTCACGCCCAGCGGCCGCTACGACCAGCATCCGGTGCGGCAGGCGCGCACACCCTGGCCCGATGTCCTGGATCTGGAGGCTTTCGCGGCGCAGTGCTTCGTGCGCGCCGAGCGCCAGACCTTCTTTCCCGTTCCCGGAGCCGACCGGCAGGCCGTCTTCACGATCCGGGTGATGCTCGCGCCGCTGCTCGAGGTGGCGGCCGATCGCGCCCACGCACGCCGCCTGCATGACTCGCTGGGCTCGATGAGCGAAGCCGTGCTCGCCTACAAGGGCCTCGCACCGGCCCGAGACCGCCTGCTCGCGTGGCTGGCGGCGCGAGCGGCCTGATGGAGCTGCTGGCGCGCATCGCGCAAGTCATCGTCCCCGTGTTCCTGATCGTGGCCATCGGCTACGCGTATGCGCGGCGCGTGCGGCCGGACATGACCGGCTTCAACCGGATCGTGCTGGACGTGCTCTCGCCCACCATCGTGTATACCGCGCTCGCCGGAAAGGACTTCGACTTGCGCCAGCAGCTGCCCTTGCTGGGTGCCGGCGCACTGCTGATCCTGCTGACCGGCGTCGTCGGCTGGGGCGTGGCACGCGCGGTGCGCACGCAGCCACGCACGCTCGTGCCGGTGGTGATGTTCACGAACTGCGGCAACATGGGCCTGCCACTGGCGCTGCTGGCCTTCGGGCCGCAAGGCTTCGGCGCCGCGGTGGCGCTGTTCTCCATCAGCAACCTGATCCACTTCTCGCTGGGCTCGCGCATCACCAGCGCGCAGGCCAGCACGCGCGAGCTGCTCCTGAGTCCCCTGATGCTGGCCAGTGCGCTGGGCGTGGCCAGCGCACTGAGCGGCGTGCGGCCGCCGGACCCGCTCTTCACGGGCCTGAAGATGCTGGGCGAGGCGATGGTGCCGCTGATGCTGTTCGCGCTGGGCGTGCGGCTGACGCAATTGCAGCGGCGCGACGTGCCGCGCGGCCTGCTCGGTGCCTTCGCGCGCCCGCTGGTGGGACTCGCCGTCGCCCTGCCCCTGGCGTGGGTGCTCGGGCTGGACAACACGGCGCGCGCGCAGCTGATCCTGTTTGCCGCGCTGCCGCCGGCCGTGATGCAGTTCCTGCTGGCCGAGCGCTACGGGCAGGAGCCGGAGCGCGTCGCGGCCATGATCCTGCTGGGAAATGCGCTGTCGATCGTGTTCGTGCCGCTGGGACTCGCGCTGGCCTTGTGAGGTGTTTCTCCCTCTCCCGCAGGCGGGAGAGGGAGTTCAACGGTGCAGCAGCACCCAGACCAGCAAGCCGCCCACCAGCAGCGCGGATGCGACGATGGCGGCCCACATGAAAGGCATCAGCGCCGCGCCGCGCTGCGGCCTCGCCGCCAGTGGCTCGCTGCCCGGCCAGGGCGCCGCATGCGGCAGGCTCTCGGCCAGGTCGCCCGCGTTCTCCCGCTTGAGCAGGTCGAGGCTGATGCGCTGCTTGCCGTCCTGGCCAGCGGTGCGCAACCAGAGGTCGACGACGCTGCCTTGCAGGCGGGCATGCACGATGTCTTCCAGCGGGATCTTCACGCGCTCTTCCTTCCAGGCCAGCCCCTCGCGGTAGCGCCCGGAAATGCGCAGCACCCGGGTCTGCACGCGCACTTCGACCTCGCCCTTGAACAGCGGCACCGTCACCGGCCCGCGCTCGACTTCGAGCACGCGGGCGGCATGGATGCCCTGCACGACGGAGTAGCTGCTGCCCGCGCGGCTGTTGTCGCTGGCAGCAAAGTCCGGCGGCGGCTCGCCGCGCAGAAGCTCGCCGACGGTGACCCGCACGCCGTCGGCGCCGACCAGCACCTGCTTGCTGTCCAGCGCCTTCTTCACGCGCATGCCGACGATGGTGCGCCGGTCGTACGGGCCGACGCGGCGGCCGTCGAGCAGCACGTGGTAAACGGGGTTGTGCACCCTGGTCCCCCTCCTGGTTTGCCGCCGAGCATAGCGGCCGCCCCCGCCCGCGTGAAGCCCGGCAGCCCGCCGAAAGCGGCCACAATGGCCTCTTATGTCTTCGACCCGCAACATTCACGACCGCAGGCTCGCCGATGCCTGGGCCACGCTCAAGGCCCATTCCGACGCCGGCCTGCCCCTGGACCCGGATGCCAACCGCCTGGCGTTCGCCGATCCCGAATTCCTCCTGCGCCGCGAAACGCGCGGCATTCGCATCCAGCTGGAACTGCTCAAGCCCGACCTGGAGCAGCAGGCGCACGGCATCGAGAACACCATCGTGGTGTTCGGCAGCGCCCGCTTTCGCGACCAGGCCAGCGCCGACGAACTCGCCCGCAAGGCCGAGACCGCCACGCAGCCGGTTGCCGCCGACGCCGGTGGCGAGACCGGTCCGCAGCCCATCGACGCGCGCCGCGCCAAGGCACTGGCGCGCAATGCGCACTATTACGAGAAGGCCCGCGCCTTCGGCCGCATCGTCGCCGAGTACAGCGCCGACAAGGAGCCGCGCGACAAGCTGTTCGTCTGCACCGGCGGCGGCCCCGGCATCATGGAGGCGGCCAACCGCGGCGCCCACGAGGCCGACGGCATCAGCGTGGGCCTCTCGATCGCGCTGCCGATGGAGGAGGCGGCCAACCAGTACGTCACGCCGGCGCTGTCCTTCAAGTTCCACTATTTCGCGCTGCGCAAGATGCACTTCATGATGCGCGCGAAGGCCCTGGTCGCCTTCCCCGGCGGCTTCGGCACCCTCGACGAACTGTTCGAGGTGATCACGCTGGTGCAGACGCGCAAGGCGCGCCAGGTGCCGATCGTGCTGTTCGGCTCCGATTACTGGAAGCGGCTGATCAACTTCGAGATGCTGGTGGATGAAGGCGTGATCTCGCCGGCCGACCTCGACCTGTTCCAGTTCGCCGACGATCCGCAGACCGCCTGGGAAATCATCCGGGGCTTCTATCGGCTCTGAGCCGCATGGCCAGCCAGGTGCCGCCGCCCACCGCGGCGGCCACCGTCCAGAACACCGGGCCCACGCCCACCAGCGCGCCCGCCGCGCCGAACAGCATGGGCATCGTCACGCTCGAGGCGTTGATCACCATCATGCGCGTCCCCAGCGCCTCGCCATGCCGATGCTCCGGCGTGATCTGGTGCAGCATGCTCATGATCATCGGCTGCACCATGCCCAGCGCGAATCCCAGCAGCACCGAACAGGCGCCCATCGCCAGCGCGGATTGCATGAACGGATAGGCCGTGAAGATCACGGCGGTGGCCGCCATGGCCGCGGCGATCAGCACCCATTCGTGCACGCGCGCGGCCAGCATCGGCAGCAGGATGCGCACCACCACCGCGGCCACGGCGAACGCGCCCAGGATCGAGCCGATCACGGAGGCCGACAGCCCGCGCTGGTGGCCGAGGATCGGCACCACGAAGGTGTGCACATCCCACGCTGACGAAAGCAGCCAGTTCACCAGCATCAGCCGGCGGAACATCGGCGAGCGCCACAGGTCCCAGGCGCGCGTGGGCTTGCCGTCGGCAGGAGGCTGCACGCTGCCCAGTTCGGGCGTACGCCGCACGAACAGCCACGACACCAGCGGCAGCACCGCCATCAGGAAGAAGGCGGCGCGAAAGCCCGCGTGGTCGATCAGCAGGCCCGCGCTGAAGGGCCCCAGGAAGTTGGAGAACGCAGGTCCGATCGCGAGCCACGAGAAGGCCTGCTTCAGCTGGGTGGGCGTGTGCGCCGCGCGGCCGACGTGGCGTTGCAGCGCGATCGAGGCGGCGCCGGTCGCACCGCCCGTCAGCAGGGCCGACAGGCACAGGACCGGGAACACCGGGAACGCGAATGCGAGCGCGCCCCCGAGCGAAGCGGCACCCACGCTCCAGGCCACCGGGCGCTTCAGCCCGTGCCGGTCGGCGAAGCGGCCGGCAGGCAAGGACAGGAACACCTGCGTCAGTGCGTACAGCGCCAGCAGCACGCCCACGGCCGCCTCGCTGTAGCCGGCGCGCAGCGCCAGCAGCGGCGAAGCCATGCGCATGCCGGCCATGCAGGCGTGCAGGAAGACGTGGCCCGTGATCAGGCGCGCGAGTTCGCGCGTGAGGCCGCTGGAATCAGGCGTCGTCGTCGTCACCGTTCTCGGTTGTCGGGAGCAGCGCCTGGGCCTGGCCCTCGGGCAGC
>DATAGN010000543.1:0-15614 GCA_036263715.1 Ramlibacter sp. | reverse complement strand
CCAGCCGGTCCAGAGCCGACTGGTGCAAGGGGGAGCGCTGCGACTGCCACACCACGGCCTCGTCCGACACGAGTCCGCACAGCGACAACTGCCGCAGGATCTCGTGATCGGCGCCCGGCACGCAGCGGGGCGTGTCGACATCCTCCATGCGCACCAGCCAGGTCCCGCCATGGGCACGCGCATCCAGCCAGCTCGCCAGCGCCGCGACCAGCGACCCGGCGTGCAAGGGCCCCGTCGGCGAGGGCGCAAAGCGGCCGCGGTACCCGGCGTTCATGCGTTGCGATGCCGCTCCAGCAGCGCCGCGCGCGTGGTCGCGCTCTCCAGCTGCTGCAGCCACCATTGCAGGCCGCGGCCCGGCCCCAGGTTGCCCGCGTCGTGCCATGCATAACTCATGCGGCTGCTGCGCCGCGAGGCACGCCGCACCTGCTTGGCGACCAGGCGCCCGCTTTCGAGGTAAGGCCGCGCCATCGGCTCGGGCAGGAAGCCGCCGCCCAGGCCGCGCAATTGCGCGTCCAGCTTGCTGCGCATGTTGGACACGGTGAAGACATCCTGGCCTGCGAGGATGCCCAGCGTCATGGCCATGTTGCGTTGCTGCGCCGAGTCCGACACCGCCACGCCGCGGTGCTTGACGAGCACTTCATCCGGGATCGGCTCGGCCAGGGCAGCCAGCGGATGATGCGGCGCCACCGCATACACGAAGGGCAGGTCGCCCAGTTCATGGCTGTGGATGCCCGCAGTCGTGCCGGGCTCCAGCACCACGCCGAGCGCCAGGTCCGCGCGACCGGACACCAGCGCTTCCAGCGTCCCCGCGAGCACCTCCTCGCGGATGCGCAGCCGCGTGGTCGGCTCCAGCGCATAGAAACCTTCGGCGAGCTCCATGACCGTGGAGCACGACAGCGCGCTGTCATAGGCGATGGTCAGCTCCGCCTCCCAGCCGGTCGCCACGCGCCTGACCCGATGTGCCATGGCGTCGATGTCCTGCAGCAGCTGCTGCCCCGCGCACAGCAGCTCATTGCCGGCCGCGGTCAGGCGGGCCTGGCGCGAGCTGCGGTCGAACAGCAGCACGTCGAGCGCGTCCTCGAGCTGGCGGATGCGATAGGTGACTGCGCTGGGTACCAGCCCCAGCTCACGCGCCGCCGCCGCGAAGCTGCCATGATCGGCCACGGCCTGCACCACGCCCAGGGTGTCGGGGGTCAGGACGTCGCGCGGGGTCGGCATGGGCAGCTCTGTCGTTCAAACGTTTTGAATGATGCCATCAAACCGCAGCGGCTCTCCTGCAGGGTCGGGGGCCTAAAGTTCGGGCTCATTCAAAGGAATTCACCCATGCTGACCGTTCGCAAATCCCAGGACCGCGGCTACGCCGACCACGGCTGGCTCAAGTCGTTCCACAGCTTTTCCTTTGCCGGCTATTACGACCCCGAGAACATGGGCTTCGGCATCCTGCGGGTGATCAACGAAGACCGCATCGCCCCGGGCACCGGTTTCGGCACGCACGGCCACCGCGACATGGAGATCATCAGCTACGTGCTGTCCGGCGAACTCGCGCACAAGGACACCATGGGCAACGTCAAGGGCATCCCGCCCGGCGACGTGCAGCGCATGAGCGCCGGCCGCGGCGTGATGCACAGCGAGTTCAACCACGCCAAGGACCAGACCACCCACTTCCTGCAGATCTGGATCGAGCCCAACGTGACCGGCGTGGAGCCCAGCTACGAGCAGAAAAGCTTTGCCGAGGAAGACAAGCGGGGCAAGCTGCGCCTGGTCGCGTCGCCCGACGGCGCGCAGGGCTCGGTGCGCCTGAACGCCGACGCGCGCATGTATGCCGGCCTGTTCGATGGCGGCGAATCGGCGACACTGCCCCTCGACGGCCAGCGCCCGGTCTACGTGCACGTGGTGCGTGGCGAGCTGCAGGTCAACGGCACGCGCCTGTCCGCCGGTGACGCCGCGCGCATGCACGGCGAGACGCAGCTGACGCTCTCCGGCGGCCAGGACGCCGAAGTGCTGGTCTTCGACCTGTCCGCCGAACACTGATCCCGCATCATCCGTTTTTCAACCGAGGAGTCTCACCATGGCAAGCACCACTTTTTCGACCGGCAGCCACGCCGGCACCGGCAATTCCCTGCAGGACACCTGGGCCCTCGTCGGCCGCCTGCTGCTCGCCTGGGTCTTCGTGCCCGCGGGCTGGGCCAAGATCGGCGGCTTTGCCGGCACGGCCGGCTACATCGCGTCCAAGGGCCTGCCGATGCCCGAAGTGCTGGCGGCCGCGGCCATCGCCGTCGAACTCGGACTCGGCCTGCTGCTGCTGGTCGGCTGGCAGACGCGCTGGGCGGCGTTGGGCCTCGCGCTCTTCGTGCTGGTGATCACGCCCATCTTCCACGGCTACTGGGCGATGCCCGAGGCGCAGCAGATGATGCAGAAGCAGGCCTTCAACAAGAACCTGGGCATCCTCGGTGGCCTGCTCGCCTATGCCGCCTTCGGCCCCGGCCGCTTCAGCCTGGACGGCAAGCGCCGCGACTGATCGCCACGGATCACAAAGGGAACAAGAGAACATGCCGAACATCGTCGTCGTCTACCACTCCGGCTACGGCCACACCCAGCGCCTGGCGCAGGCCGTGGCCGAGGGGGCAGGGGCCCGCTTGCTCGCCATCGATGCCGATGGCAACCTGCCCGAAGGGGGCTGGGACGAACTGAAGGCCGCCCACGGCATCATCTTCGGTTCGCCCACCTACATGGGCAACGTGAGCTGGCAGTTCAAGAAGTTCGCCGATGCCTCGTCCAAGCCCTGGTTCGCCCAGGAATGGAAGGACAAGGTCGCCGCCGGCTTCACCAACAGTGCGGGCATGGGCGGCGACAAGCAGGGGGTGCTGCTGACGCTGTTCACGCTGGCCATGCAGCACTCCATGGTGTGGGTGAGCCAGGGCCTGATGCCGAGCAACACGCGCGCCGCCAAGCGGGACGACATCAACTACCTGGTGTCGTACAGCGGCGCGGTGGCGCAGTCGCCCGCCGATGCCGGGGCGGATGCCATGTCCCCAGGCGACCTGGAGACCGCACGCCTGTTCGGCCAGCGCGTGGCCGAGGCGACGCAACGCTGGACGCGCTAAGCTTGCAGCCATGATCTCGCAGCAGCTCACCGGGCACGAGAAGGACCTGGGCGGAGGCTTCGTGGTGCGGCGGCTGCTGCCTGCGGCGCGGCAACGCAGCGTCGGCCCCTTCATCTTCTTCGACCACTTCGGCCCCGCGGAGGAACTGCCGGGCGTCAACCATGATGTGCGGCCCCACCCGCACATCGGGCTGGCGACCGTCACCTACCTGTTCGAGGGCGCGATGATGCATCGCGACAGCCTCGGCACCGAGCAGGTGATCGAGCCCGGCGCGATCAACTGGATGACGGCGGGCCGCGGCATCGTGCATTCCGAGCGCAAGCCCGACCACCTGCGCGACGTGCCCTTCACCAACCACGGCCTGCAGCTGTGGACCGCGCTGCCGCTGGCGCACGAGGAGGCGGAGCCCGCCTTCTCGCATACGCCGGCCGACGCGATCCCGGAGGTGAGCGTGCAGGACGCGCGCGTGCGCGTGCTGGTGGGCGAGGCCTTCGGCGCACGTTCGCCGGTGCCGGCGCTGTCACCGACCGTCTACCTGGACATCTGGCTGCCCGCCGGCGGCCGCATGGAGTTGCCGGCGCTGGCGCAGGAGCTGGCCTTGTATCCGGTGGCGGCGGATGTGGAGGTGGATGGCGAACTGCTGGCGCAGCGGACGATGGGCGTGCTGCCGCCGGGTGCGGCGGTGTCGCTGTTTGCTACCGCCGAAGTGCGGCTGGTGCTCGTGGGCGGCGCGCCGCTCGATGCGCCCCGGCACATGTGGTGGAACTTCGTTTCGAGCCGCAAGCAAAGGATCCTGCAGGCGAGCGAGGACTGGCAGGCGATGCGCATGGGTCGCGTGCCGAACGACGACGAGTTCATTCCGTTGCCGCCGACGCCGGCTACGCCGCCGGAGCCGCGCTCCTAGCGCAACGGCGGGGTTCGGCGTTGCGCTCACCCCGCCCTACGAAACGACCGGCCCCTCGTAGGGCGGGGTGAGCGCGCAGCCGAACCCCGCCGTCAGCCGTCCGGGGCCAAGTCGGCATCCAACGCCTCCCGCTCGTCGAACACGAAACAGGTGCCATGGAAATGCGCACCGCCGGTCTCCTCGAAGTACTTCAGGATCCCGCCTTCCAGCTGGAACACATGGTCCAGCCCGGCTTCCTGCATCACCAGCGCCGCCTTCTCGCAGCGGATGCCGCCCGTGCAAAAGCTCACCACCGTCTTGCCTTGCAGCTGCGACGCATGCGCCTGCAAGGCCGCGGGAAACTCGCTGAACTTCTGCAGCCGCCAGTCGATGGCGCCGTCGAACGTGCCGTAGTCCACCTCGAAGGCGTTGCGCGTGTCCAGCGTCACCACCGGCCGCCCCTCGTCGTCGTGCCCCTGATCCAGCCAGCGTTTGAGCGTGGCGGCATCCAGCGCCGGCGCGCGGCCGGCAGCAGGGCGGATGGCGGGGTGGTTCATGCGGATGATCTCGCGCTTGACCTTCACCTTCAGGCGCTGGAAGGGCAGCATCTCCGACCAGCTTTCCTTGGCCTGCAGCGCTGAAAAGCGCGCATCGGCGCGCAACTCCGCCAGGAAGGAGCGCACCGCCTCCTCGCCGCCGGCCAGGAACAGGTTGATGCCTTCTTCGGCGAGCAGCACCGTGCCCTTGAGCCCCAGCGCCTCCCCGCGTGCGAACAGGCGCTCGCGCAAGGCGGCGGCGTCCGGCAGGGGGACGAACAGGTAGGCGGAGACGTTGAGGACTGGGTTCATCAGGAATCGGGGTCAGATTCCAATTTTGCGCAGCTTAGCTCGCGCCTGCGGCGGCGGCGCTACGCGCCGGGACGAATTTGGGATCCGGCCCCGATTTTCGCAGTCGGGTACGGCGCGCTTTCTACAATGAGGGCATGTTCGTGCACCTGCGCCTCCACACCGAATTCTCCGTCGTCGACGGCACCAACCGGATCGACGAAATCGTGAAGGCGGCGGCGGCCGACGCGCAACCGGCCCTGGCCATCACGGACCTGAACAACCTGTTCGGCGCGATCAAGTTCTACAAGGAAGGCCGGGGCGCCGGCGTGAAGCCCGTGATCGGCTGCGAACTGATGCTGCAGGGCGTCGGTGCCGACCCCACCGTCCTCTCGCGCGTGATCCTGCTGGTGCAGAACCACCGCGGCTACCTGAACCTCTGCGAGATCCTGGCGCGCGCCTGGACGAAGAACGTCGTGCGCGCCCAGGCCGTGGGCAAGCTCGAATGGCTGCAGGAACTGGGCGAGGGCCTGATCCTGCTGTCCGGTGCGCAGGCCGGCCCGGTCGGCCAGGCCTTGCTGCAAGGCGACGACAGCCGCGCCTCCGAGATCGCGCTGCAGCTCGCGAGCCTGTTCCCGCACCGCTTCTACATCGAGCTGCAGCGGGCCGGCCGCAACGATGACGAACCGCACGTCGCGGCGGCCGTGCAGCTCGCCGCGCGCCTGAGCCTGCCCGTCGTGGCCACGCACCCGGTGCAGTTCACAAAAGAAGACGACTACGAGGCGCACGAGGCGCGCGTGTGCATCTCCGAAGGCGAGATCCTGGGCAACCCGCGGCGCGTGCGCAAGTTCACCCGCGAGCAGTACTTCAAGACGGCAGCGCAGATGGCGGAACTGTTCGCCGACATCCCTTCGGCCGTGGCCAACACGCTGCAGATCGCGCGCCGCTGCAACCTGGTGCTGGACCTGGGCAAGCCGCGGCTGCCCAACTTTCCCACGCCCAACGGCATGCCGATCGAGGAGTACTTCCGCTACGCGTCGCACGAGGGCCTGAAGGAACGGCTGGAACTGCTGTACCCGGACCCGGCGGAGCGCGAGAAGCAGCGCCCGCGCTACGAGGAGCGGCTGGAGTTCGAGCTGGGCACCATCCTGAAGATGGGCTTCCCCGGCTACTTCCTGATCGTGGGCGACTTCATCGGCTGGGCCAAGACGCACGGCTGTCCGGTGGGCCCGGGCCGCGGCTCCGGCGCCGGCTCGCTGGTGGCGTACGCGCTGAAGATCACCGACCTCGACCCGCTGCAGTACAACCTGCTGTTCGAGCGTTTCCTGAACCCCGAGCGCGTGTCGATGCCCGACTTCGACATCGACTTCTGCCAGGGCAACCGCGACCGCGTCATCGAGTACGTCAAGGAGAAATACGGGCGGGATGCGGTGTCGCAGATCGCCACCTTCGGCACCATGGCCGCGCGCGCCGCGGTGCGCGACGTGGGCCGCGTGCTCGACATGAGCTACACCTTCTGCGACGGCATCAGCAAGTTGATTCCCAACAAGCCGGGCACGCACATCACCATCGCCGACGCGATGGAGCAGGAGCCGATCCTCAAGGAGCGCTACCAGCGCGAGGACGAGGTCAGGACGCTGCTGGACCTGGCGCAGAAGCTCGAAGGCATGACGCGCAACATCGGCATGCACGCGGGTGGCGTGCTGATCGCGCCCGGCAAGCTCACCGACTTCACGCCCCTGTACCAGCAGCCGGGCAGCGATTCCGCCGTCAGCCAGTACGACAAGGACGACGTGGAGGCGGCGGGCCTGGTGAAGTTCGACTTCCTGGGCCTGGCCACGCTGACCATCCTGGAGCTTGCGCGCGAGTTCATCGTCAAGCGCCATCCTTCGCAGCAGGACTTTGCCTTCGAGACCATCCCGCTCGACGACGCGGCGACCTACAAGCTGTTCACCGACGGCAAGACCGAGGCGGTGTTCCAGTTCGAATCCCGCGGCATGCAGGGCATGTTGCGCGACGCGCGTCCTTCGCGGCTGGAAGACCTGATCGCGCTGAACGCGCTGTACCGCCCGGGCCCGATGGACCTGATCCCTTCCTTCGTGGCCCGCAAGCACGGGCGCGAGGTGGTGGAGTACCCGCACCCGGCGGTGGCGGACATGCTGAGCGAGACCTACGGCATCATGGTGTACCAGGAGCAGGTCATGCAGACCGCGCAGATCCTGGGCGGCTACTCGCTCGGTGGCGCCGACCTGCTGCGCCGTGCCATGGGCAAGAAGAAGGCCGAGGAGATGGCCGTGCACCGGGAGCGCTTCCGCGAAGGCGCCGCCAAGACGCACGGCATCTCGCAGGACAAGGCCGACGAGATCTTCGACCTGATGGAGAAGTTCGCGGGCTACGGCTTCAACAAGTCGCACGCCGCCGCCTACTCCCTCCTGGCGTACCACACCGGCTGGCTGAAGGTCCATTACACGGCGGAGTTCTTCTGCGCCAACATGACCATCGAAATGGACAACACCGACAAGCTCAAGGTGTTGTTCGAGGATGCGGTCAAGAACTTCGGCATCACCTTCGAGCCGCCGAACGTCAACCGCGGCACCTACCGCTTCGAGCCGATCTCGAACAAGGCGATCCGCTACGGGCTCGGCGCGATCAAGGGCTCGGGGCAGAGCGCGATCGAGAGCATCGTCGAAGCGCGGGAGGAGGGCGGTTCGTTCAAGAGCCTGTACGACTTCTGCTGCCGCGTGGACCGCGCGCGCATCAACAAGCGCACCGTTGAAGCCCTGGTCAAGGCGGGCGCCTTCGATTCGCTGCACATGAACCGCGCGGAGCTGGTGGCGTCGATCGACCGCGCCTTCGAGTTCGCGGCGGCGCAGGAAGCCAACGCCAACCAGGGCGGCCTGTTCGACATGGGCGACAGCCATGCGGCCAGCACGCAGGAGCCCGGGCTCGTGGAAGCCATGCCCTGGGGCGTGAAGGAGCGCCTGACGCAGGAGAAGACCGCGATCGGCTTCTATCTCTCGGGGCACCTCTTCGATGAGGTCGAGCGCGAGGTGCGGCGTTTCTGCAAGCGCAGGATCGAGGAGCTGGTGGACACGCGCGAGCCGCTGCAGCTGGCCGGCATCGTCACGGACCTGCGCATCATCAACGGCCAGCGCGGCAAGCTGGCGCTGTTCAAGCTGGACGACAAGTCCGACGTGATCGAGGCCGCGGCCGACGAGTCGGTGTTCAATCCGCACAAGGCCTGGTTCAAGGACGACGAGCTGATCGTGGTGATGGCCAAGCTGCAGCCGGATCGCTTCTCGGGCGGTTTCCGCCTGAACATCCAGCAGATCTGGGACCTGGCGACGGCGCGCTGCCGCTTCGGCAAGTACCTGAAGGTTGCGGTGAACGGCCAGGCGCCGGACATCCAGCGGCTGGTGAAGGACTTCCCGCCGAAGCGCGAGCTGTCGGAAGCCGGCGAGCTGGTGCGCGGGCTCGGTGTGCGCCTGCTGGTGGAGCGCGAGACCGCGATCGCGGAACTGCAGTTGGGCGAGGAAGCCAAGTTCTATCCCACCGATGCCGCCCTGGCCAGCTGGATGGCGCAGGCCCACGGCGGGCAGGCGCAGATCGTCTACGAGGCCTGAGCTTCTCACCACCTTTGTGGCCGTCACGCCACCTTGGTTGGCCGTGACGGCGGCCGGTGCGTATTCGGCCCGCCGAATACACACCGACCACCGTCTTCGAACGCTGTGGTGCCGCTCGACGGCCGGCGCGCGCCCTGTTGCAACCCACGCGCCGCCGCCCGGGCAAGTGGATGCGCTTCACCGCGCAATGTCAGTGAGCACCGTCATTCCCGCGGAGGCGGGAATCCAGGGCGTCCTGACTTCCGGCGCCAGACTGTGCGGCCGATCCGACGATTAGGCTCGCACGGTCACTTGCCGTTGGGGCACCGAAGGTCCCCGACTCGCCTATGTCGGGATGAGTCAAGGCGAGGTCGTAGCGTGCCTGCCGCAGCGCGCGACCCTCGTGTTCGAGGACGGTGGTCGGTGTGTGTTCGGCAGGCCGAACACGCACCGGCCGCCGGCACGGCCACTCGCGGCGAGCGTACGAAATAAGGAAGCCCTGGATCCCCGCCTCCGCGGGGATGACGGCAGTTAAGCCTCCAGCCGCAACCGCGACTCGGCGATGACCTTCTTCCATTGGTCGAGATCGGCGGAGATCTGCCTGGTGAAGATCTCCGGCGAACTCTTCACCGGCGTGGCGCCGGCATTCGTCAGGCGCGCATGGATGTCGTCCATCGCCAGCACCTGCTTCAGCGCCGCATCGAGGCGCGCGACCACGGGAGAAGGGGTCTTGGCAGGTGCGACCAGGCCGACCCACGAATTCACGTCGAGCCCCTTGAGCTCCCGATGCCCGATCTCCGCCAGCGTCGGCACGTTCGGCAGCACCGGCGAGCGCTTGGCACTCGTGACCGCCAGCCCCTTGAGCATGCCGTTGCGGATGTCGTTCGACGTGGTCGGCACGGCCGCCAGCATCAGCGGAATCTGCCTGCCCAGCACCTGCGCACGCGCATCGCCGCCGCCGCGATAGGGAATGTGCAGCGCGTAGAAGCCCAGGCGCAGCTTCAGCAACTCCATCGTCAGGTGGCCCGTGCTGCCGACGCCGGCCGTGCCGTAGTCGAACACGCGCACGCCCTCGTTGCCGGTGATCATGCGCCGCGAAAGCTGCATGAACTCGGCGAAGTTGCTTGCGGGGAAACTGGGGTGGGCGGTCACCAGCACCGGCGAATCCACCATCTTGCCGATCGGCGCGAAGTCCACCAGCGGATCGAAGCCGGCCTGCGGATTCGACGCCGGAATGGTCACGTGCGTGCCGTCGAAGGCGACCAGCAGCGTGTAGCCGTCCGCGGCGCTGCCCGCCACGAAGCGCGTGGCGATCGCGCCGCCCGCGCCCGTGCGGTTCTCGACCACCACCGACTGGCCCAGCACCTCGCCCAGGCGCGGCGCGACGATGCGCGCCGTGATGTCGGCAATGCCGCCAGGCGCGAGGCCGACGACCAGCCTGAGCGGACGGTTCGGGAACTCCTGCGCGCGCAGGGCGGTGGTGACCCCCAGCGAAGAAGCGACCAGCCCCTGCGCAAAAAGACGACGGCGGATCATGCGGCTTCCTTCTGGATGGGTGCGGACAGAACGTACTTGCCCTTGATCTGGGAGCGATGCAGCGTGCGGATCTCGCTGGCGGGGAAGGCATCGCGTCGGTGCATCGTGGTGAGGTTGTTCCACAGCACCACGTCGCCCAGCTGCCACTCGTGGCGCAGCGTCACTTCCTGCGCGGTCGCATAGCTCCACACGATGTTCAGCAGGCGCTCGGATTCCTCGAGCGACAGGCCGGCGATCCACGCATTGCGGCGGCGGCCCAGGTACAGCGTCTCCTCGCCCGTCTCCGGCTGCACGATGATGATCGGGTGCAGCGTGCCGAAGGATTTCGTCGGGTCGTCGTTGGGCGTCATGCCCTTGCGGACGTTGCCGCCGCTGTCGTAGGTGCCGTCATGCTTGATCGCCAGGCGGCGCAGGCGCGCGACCAGCTCGGCCGGCATCGAACGCAGCGCCGCCGGCATGCTGGCAAACCAGGTGTCGCCGCCCTCGCTGGGCAGCTCCACCGCCCAGAGCATGGACGCGAACGGCGGCCGCTCCTGGTAGGACATGTCGGTGTGCCACGAGGCCTCGCCGTCGCCGAGTGCGCCGACCGGCTCGCCGCGCGCGTCCTTGCGGTTCGACACCACGTACAGGTTCGGGTGCCCGGGCACGCTCTTGCGGCCGGCGCCCTGGTTCGGCGGCGGATCGAGTTCGCCCAGCATCGCCGAGAACGCCTCGAACCCGGGGTTCGTGAGTTGCTGGCCTGGGAGCACCAGTACGTGGTGGCGCTTCCAAAGCTCGTACAGCAAGCGGAACTCCGCCTGCGACAGGCTGGCCAGGTCCACGCCTTCCACGCGGACACCGAGGGCGGGGGTGATGGGCTGGTGGCGAATCGCCATGTTCTCTGTTCCTCCTTCAGACCAGGCCGGCGCTGCGCGATGCGAGCGACAGGTCGACGAAGCGCGAGCCGCTGCGTTCGCTGCGGCTGTAGCGCAAGTTGGTGTAGCCCATGTCCAGGCTGGCCAGGCGGGACATGCCCTCCACCAGCGCGGCGCGGCTGTCGCTGCGCGCTTGCCGCAGGCCCTCGGCGAGCACCAGGCCGGTGACGAAGCCTTCCAGCGACACCGGGCTGATGGCGACCTTCGACTCCCTGGCGTGGGCGAGGAACTCGCGCACCACCCGGTACTTCTCCTTGGTGTACTCCGGCACCACCACGCTGAAGCCCACGCCGGCCGCGTCCCGGCCCAGGTCCGCGAGCAGCTTCTCGCGGTCGACGAAGGAGATCACCATCTTGGGCAGCACCAGCGTGCGCGGCGCGTACTCGCGCAGGAAGCCGGTCAGCGGCGCGTTGTTCGCCAGGATGATCAGCATTTCCGGCTTGCTGGTCTCCAGCGTCTTGATCGCGGCGGCATTGAGCGCCGGCCCCTTGCGGTCGATGCCGGCCGTCACCACCAGCTTGCCACCGTGCTTGCCGAGGATCTTCTCCAGCAGCGGCACGTTGGTGGACTTCGCGTCCTCCAGGTGCACGAAGCCGAAGTTGCTGACACCGAGGAAGCGATAGTGCTGCACGATCGCCTCGAGCTCGCGCTCGTAGCTGGCGCGCGTGGTGAAGGTGGTCGGCGCCTTGTCGCCATAGAGCAGGGGCGTGCCGGAGAAGGCGCCGACGAGCACGATGCCTTCCCTGGCGGCCATCAGGGCACCCGCCTCGGAGCAGGGGCGCGTGGTGAAGCCGGTCAGGCCCACCAGGCGCGGGTTGGCGGTGAGCGTGGCGATGTTCGCTTCGGTCTTTGCCTGGTCGCCCTGGTCGTCCAGCGAAAGCAGCTGCACCGGCCGGCCGTGGATGCCGCCGCTGCGATTGACCGAATTCAGCGCCGTCTGCAGGCCATCGCGAATGGCGGTGCCGAAGCCGGCCTGGGCGCCGGTCAACGCGGCGGACTGGCCCACGAGGATGGGCGAGGCGGCAGCGGCCGTGCGGATCGCCGCCGGCGATACCCAGGCTGCCAGGCCAAGCCCCGCACCACGGGCCAGGAATCTGCGTCGCTCCATCATCACCCCTTGCACGCGCGATGAAAGCCGCGCTTGCGCGAGTGTTCGCGCAGGGCCGCGCAGTTGGATAGAGGGATTTGGTGCGGCCTGCGCTTGTTTACCGCCGGTTGCAAGCGGTGCTCCTGAAAAAGGAGCGCGCGGCCCAAGCTCAGCGGGATGCGGTCGTGGGTGCTAAGCGGCGCCCGTAACACACGATGCGGCGAAACCCGCTGTGGCTTGCAACAGAATCGCCCGCGCGTCGCGGACGGAAGGTCAGCCCTTGGGCCGGAACACCAGGTCGCCGCCGGAGGGCACGCGACCGTCCACGTCGCGGGGCAGCACTTCGGTCTTGTCGAGGGCACGCAGCACCGCCTCGTCCCAGCCGCGGTTGCCGCTGGACTTCTTCACCCGCTTGCTGACGATGGTTCCGTCCGGGGCGAGGCGCACCTCGATCACGGCCTCCGGATTGCCGGAGAAGTCGTCACCGAAGACGATGTTGGGCCGCACCCGCGCCTGCACGCGCGCGCCCCAGCCTGCGGACGGACCGGAGGTCTGCGCGGCCGCACCGGCGGACGAGGGCGTGCCGCTGCCGGCCATGGCCAGGCTGCGGGCAATCTGGTCCTTGCGTAGCTGCTCCCGCCGTTGCGCGTCCTTCATCTCGCGCGCCTCTTCTTCCTTGCGCCGCTTCTCGTCTTCCTTGCGCTTCGCCTCGGCGAGCTGTTGCTGCTTTTGCTGCTCCAGCTTCTTCTTCGCGAGGTCCTCCTCGCGCTTCTTCGCGGCGAGCTCCTTCTTGCGCTGCAGCTCGCGTTCCTCTGCGAGCTCCTTCTTGCGCTGCAGCTCGCGGTCCTCCGCGAGCTTCTTCTTTTCCAGCTCGCGCTTTTGCTTCTCGCGCTCCAGCGCGATGTCCGCGTCGCGCTGCGCAGGAGGCTCCGGTCTCGGCGGCGCCTTGACCACGGGCTCGGGCGGCGCCTTCACCACGGGTTGCGGCGGGGGAGGGGGAGGCACCACCACCGGCGGTGGCGGCGCGGCCTGCTGCGGAAGCGCGGACCAGAGTTCGGCCTCGACCGCGGCGTCCTGCGTCTCCCGTTGCCACTGCAGGCCTTGCGTGAGCGCAATCACCAGCAGCACGTGGGCCAGCACCGCAAGCACCATCGCACGCAGCAGCCCCGGCTGCGGCGGTGGCGCGAACTCGGGGCGGTCGGCGGCGGCGTGCATGGACGGAGCTACTGCGTAAGCTGGACGGAGAGGCCCACGCGCTGCACGCCGGCTCGCTGCAGGGTGTCCATCACCTTGACCACGGTCTCGTACTTCACGTTGCGGTCGGCGCTGATCACCACGGCCACGCTGCCGGGGGGCTGTCCGGACTGCGCCTGCAGGACGGCGGGGGCGATCTCGCGCAGGTTGAGCGACGTGGTCTTGTCGCCGCTCCTGACCTGCAGGCTGTCGTCCTTGTTCACGACCACCTGCACCACCTTGTCCGGCTGCTTGGCGGCCCGGCCCACCGTGGGCAGGTCGATCACGCTGGGCGTGATCAGCGGCGCCGTCACCATGAAGATGATCAGCAGCACCAGCATGACGTCGATGAACGGGACCATGTTGATCTCGTTCATCGTGCGGCGGCCGCGGCCGCGGTGCGACACGGAGGGCATCAGGCCTCCGCACGGCCGCCCGAAGGAGGCCTGGGCCCCCTCGGGGGGCAGCGACTACACGAAGTGAGGAGCATGGGGGCACACATTTTTCAGTGTCCGGAGGCGGTGGTCGAATGGCCGCCCAGGTTGCGCTGCAGGATGTTGGAGAACTCCTCGATGAAGGTCTCCAGCTTGATCGCCACCCGGTCGATGTCGCGCGCGAAGCGGTTGTAGGCGACCACGGCGGGGATCGCGGCGAACAGGCCCAGCGCCGTGGCGACCAGCGCCTCGGCGATGCCCGGGGCGACCGTGGCCAGCGTCACCTGCTGCAGCGCGCCCAGGCCGGTGAAGGCATGCATGATCCCCCACACCGTGCCGAACAGGCCCACGTACGGAGACACCGAGCCGACGGACGCCAGGAAGGACAGGTTGGTCTCGACCGCATCGAGTTCGCGCTGGTAGCTCGCGCGCATGGCGCGGCGCGCGCCATCGAGCAGCGTGCCGGCGTCGCCGATGCGGCGCTCGCGCAGCTTCTGGTATTCGCGCATGCCGCTGGCGAAGATGCGCTCCATGGGCCCGGCCAGCTTCGCGTTCTGCGCGGCGGAGGAGAACAGGTCGTTCAGGCTGGTGCCGGACCAGAACTCGCGCTCGAAGTCGTCGTTGAGCGCATTCACGCGCCGCAGCGCGAACAGCTTGCGGAAGATGGCCGCCCAGCTGGTGATCGACACCACCAGCAGAAGCAGCATCACCAGCTGGACGACCCAGCTGGCGCCCAGCACGAGCTGGAGGATGGAGAGGTCTTGGTTCATGCCTTCGTGTTCAGCACCTGCAGGATGGACAGCGGGATGCGCCCGGGCCGCAGCGTCGCGGCATCCACCCAGCCGATGCGGATGGTGCCCTTGCAAAGTAAAGCGCCGGTGTCCGCGCGCCTTGCCTGCTGCGCGATTATCAAAGAGGCCCGCCCGCCATCCTGGAGTTCGGCCGTAACAAGAAGTTCGTCGTCGAGGCGGGCGGGCTGGAGGTAGCGCAGCGACGTTTCGCTGACGACGAACATCCCGCCGGCCTCGTCCTTCAGCGTGCTTTGGGCGACGCCCAGCGAGCGCAGCCACTCGGTGCGCGCGCGTTCGAAGAACTTCAGGTAGTTGGCGTAGAAGACGATGCCGCCGGCGTCGGTGTCTTCCCAATAGACGCGCACGGGCCAGGAGAAGGGCTGTGGCCCGTTCATCGCAGGACGTTCGCCAGGCGCGCCGCCGCCTCCTGCAGCTGTCCCATCGAATTCGCGGTCGAAAAACGAATGAAGCGGCTGGTCTCAGCCTGCCCGAAGTCGCGGCCCGGCGTGATGGCGACGTGCGCACGCTTCATCAGCTCGAAGGCGAAGTCCCAGCTGCCTTCCACCCCCAGCTGCTGCGCAGCGCCGCTGCAATCCGCCCACGCGTAGAACGCGCCGTCCGGCATCACCGGCACCGCCAGGCCGAGGGCCTGCAGCTGCGGGATGAACCAGTCGCGGCGCGCGCGGAACTCCGCGCGGCGCCGCTCGTACTCGGCGATGCTCTCCGGCTCGAAGCAGGCCAGCGCCGCATGCTGCGCCACCGTGCTTGGGCAGATGAACAGGTTCTGGGCGAGCCGGTCCACCGCCGGCACCAGCGCATCGGGCACGACCATCCAGCCCAGGCGCCAGCCGGTCATGTTGAAGTACTTCGAAAAGCTGTTGATGCTGATCACCTGGTCGTCGATCGCCAGCGCCGTGTGGCCGAAGGTGTCGTCGTAGGAGAGCCCCAGGTAGATCTCGTCCAGGATCGTGATGCCGCCGCGCGAGCGCACGAAGGCGTGGATGCGGCGCAGTTCGTCCGGATGGATCGACGTGCCGGTCGGATTCGAAGGCGAGGCCAGCAGCACGCCGCGCGTGCGGGCGGTCCAGTGCTCTTCCACCTTGGCCGCACTGAGCTGGTAGCGCTCCTGCGCCGTCGTCGGAATCAGCACCGCGTCACCCTCGGCCGCGCTCACGAAGTGGCGGTTGCACGGGTAGCTGGGATCCG
>DATAGN010000542.1:0-1944 GCA_036263715.1 Ramlibacter sp. | reverse complement strand
TCTTCAGGTCGTCCTGCGCGCGCTTGAGCCCCTTGTCGGCCAGCAGCTTGGTCACGCGCTCGGCCTGCAGCAGCGTGCGCACGAACGGCACCATCACCTGCACGTTGGTGAGGCCCATGTCCTTGCGCACGCGCACCAGTGCCTCGCACTCCATGGCAAAGGCTTCCTGGAACTGGCCACTGATGTAGCGCGCCGCGCCGCGGAAGCCCAGCATCGGGTTCTCTTCCTCGGGCTCGTAGCGGCTGCCGCCAATGAGCTTGCGGTACTCGTTGGACTTGAAGTCCGACAGGCGCACGATCACCGGCTTGGGCCAGAACGCCGCCGCGATGGTGGCCACGCCTTCGGCCACCTTGTCGACGTAGAAGGCGCGCGGCGACGCGTGGCCGCGGGCGACCGACTCCACCGCCTTCTTCAGGTCCGCATCGACGTTCGGGTAGTCGAGGATGGCCTTCGGGTGCACGCCGATGTTGTTGTTGATGATGAATTCGAGGCGCGCGAGGCCCACGCCGTCGTTGGGCAGCTGCGCGAAGTCGAAGGCCAGCTGCGGGTTGCCGACGTTCATGGCGATCTTGGTCTTGATCTTCGGCATCTCGCCCCGCTGCACCTCGGTGACCTCGGTCTCCAGCAGGCCGTCGTAGATGAAGCCGGTGTCGCCCTCGGCGCAGCTCACGGTGACCAGGGTGCCGTCGCGCAGCTTCTCGGTCGCGTCGCCGCAGCCCACCACGGCGGGGATGCCCAGCTCGCGCGCGATGATGGCCGCGTGGCAGGTGCGGCCGCCCCGGTTGGTGACGATGGCGCTGGCGCGCTTCATCACCGGCTCCCAGTTCGGGTCGGTCATGTCGGTGACCAGCACGTCGCCGGCCTGCACCTTGTCCATCTCCGCCGTGCTGTGCACCAGGCGCACCGGGCCGGTGCCGACCTTCTGGCCGATCGCGCGGCCTTCCGCCATGACGGTGCCCTTGCTCTTCAATTTGTAGCGGACCTCGGCCTTGCCGGTCTGCTGGCTCTTCACGGTCTCGGGCCGCGCCTGCAGGATGTACAGCTGGCCATCGCCGCCGTCCTTGCCCCACTCGATGTCCATGGGGCGGCCGTAGTGCTCCTCGATGATCAACGCGTACTTCGCGAGCTGCTCGACATCGGCGTCGGAGAGGGAATAGCGGTTGCGCTGTTCCAGCGGCACGTCCACGGTCTTCACCAGCTTGCCGCCCGACTGCTTTTCCGCATCCGAGGTGAACACCATCTGGATCAACTTGGAGCCCAGGTTGCGGCGGATCACGGCCTTCTTGCCGGCCTTGAGCATGGGCTTGTGCACGTAGAACTCGTCCGGGTTCACCGCGCCCTGCACCACCGTCTCGCCCAGGCCGTAGCTGGAGGTGATGAAGACGACCTGGTCGAAGCCCGACTCGGTGTCGATCGTGAACATCACGCCGGCGGCGCCGAGGTCCGAGCGCACCATGCGCTGCACGCCGGCCGACAGCGCCACGTGCTCGTGCGCAAAGCCCTTGTGCACGCGGTAGCTGATGGCGCGGTCGTTGTAGAGGGAGGCGAACACCTCCTTCATCTTGTGCAGCACGTCGTCGATGCCGACCACGTTGAGGAAGGTCTCCTGCTGGCCGGCGAAGGAAGCATCGGGCAGGTCCTCGGCCGTGGCGGAGGAACGCACGGCGAAGCTCGCCTTGGGATTGCCGGCCGAGAGCTTCTCGAACTGCACGCGGATCGCCTGCTCCAGGTCCGGCGGGAAGGGCTGCGCCCCGAGCCAGCCGCGGATCTCGGCGCCGGCCGTGGCGAGCGCGCGCACGTCCTCGGTGTTCAAGGTGGCGAGCCGCTGGCGGATGCGCTCGTCGAGGCCGCCGTGCCTGAGGAACTGCCGGAACGCGTGCGCCGTGGTTGCGAAGCCGGTGGGCACGCGCACGCCGTCGGGCAGCTGGGAGATCATCTCGCCGA
>DATAGN010000541.1:0-2796 GCA_036263715.1 Ramlibacter sp. | reverse complement strand
GCGCTGCGGCGCCCTAGAAGCGCTCCGCGCCCAGGAACTTCCAGGCGCCCGCCGGCAGCCCTGCCATCCCCACTCTCCCGATCCGCAGGCGCCGCACGGCGACCACCTGCAGGCCCACCAGCGCACACATCGCAGGCAGGGCCTCCACCCGGATCCCCTTGCCGGCAAAGCGCAACCGCTTCTCGCTCTGCCAACTCACCTTCACCGGCGGCAGCTGCTGGCCCTCCAGGACGACCCCGCGCCCCAGTCGCTCCAGGCCACCCGGCACCACCGTGCCGGCCACCTCCACCACGAGTTCCTGCTCGACGTGGGCAGCCTCCTCGGTCAGCTTGCGCACCACGCCGCGGTCCTGGCTGAACACCACCAGCCCACTGGCAGGGACGGGCAGTGGCATCAGGGTCACCAGGCCCACGCGGTGTGTCTTGACGGGACGAATGCCTGAGGCATCCCCGCTCCAGCGATTCGGGCCGGCCAGCAACTCCCGCGCGTCTTCCGTGCCCACCCCCGCGGGCTTGTGCAACAGGAACGTGGCCGCAAGCACCGGTTGCAAGTTCGCCTTCGGATCCACCTCCACCCGCTGCCCGTCGGCCACCCGGAACTGCGGCTCCTCCACCCGTTGCCCGTCCACGCGCACCCAGCCTTCCACGATGTACTGCTCCGCCTCGCGGCGCGAGCACGGCACCAGCGCCGCCACGACCTTCGACAGGCGCTGCGCGTCGTCGGACGGCGTCATCGCAGCGCCTCGAAGAAGGAACGGATCGCCTTGGGCACCGACTTGCGCGGCGTGCGCTGCACCTTCACCAGCAGCGGATAGGCGAACGGCGGGCTGGGGCGAGCCCCCGTGCGGGCCAGTTCGGCATCCCAGAAACGCCGGTCGAAACGGTCGACCACGCGCGTGCCCTCCAGCAGGACGATCGCCACCTCGGTGGCCCGATCCCCCATCGCCGCCGACAGGCCGGTGGTCTCGAAGTCGATGACGGCAATGGGAGGCATCGGGTTCCTGGTCGTGGTGCGCGCATGGTAATCGCCCCCCGGCCGGCGCCCGTTGCCGTATTCTGGACTCACCTCCAACCCCGAAGGAAGCGCCATGAAGGAAAAGACATCCGATCCGCATCCCTTGAGCGATCTCGCCTACGACTGGGTCACGCTGATCCAGAACAAGGCGCAGGCCCTGAACGCCTACGACCAGTACATCAAGGACGCGGAAGAGGCCAACTCGCCCGAATGCGCAGCCTTCTTCCGCAAGGTGCACGACGCGGACAAGGCGCAGCTGGCGGAGGCCAAGAAGCACCTGGTGGCGGTGCTGCAAGGGAAGATGGGCGGGGGCTGAGGCCCCATGGACGCTCCCCTGCGCGCCCTGAAGGCCGCTGTCGCTGCGGTGGCGCTGGGCCTGGCACTCACGGCCCAGGCCGCGTATCCCGAGCGGCCCGTTCGCATCGTCGTGCCCTATGCGCCCGGCGGCAGCTCGGACGTGATCGCGCGCGCCATCAGCGAGGAACTCGCGCGCGAGCTCGGGCAGCCGGTGATCGTGGACAACCGCGCGGGCGCCGGCTCGCTGCTCGGCACGCAGCACGCGGCCGGCGAGGCGCCCAACGGCTACACGCTGTTGCTGGCCGACGTGCCATTCACGATCGTGCCCGCGCTCTACCGGGAGCGTGCCCGCTACAGCGCCGACAAGAGCTTCGCGCCGGTGGCGCTGCTGGGCGTCGCGCCCATGTACCTGTTCGTGAACCAGGCCTCGCCGCTGCGCACGGCCACGGACCTCGTGCAGCAGGCGAAGGCCGCGCCCGGCAAGGTGTCCATCGCCTCGGGGGGCAACGGCTCGCTCACGCACCTGATGGCGGAGCTGTTCATGATCCAGGCCGGCGTGCAACTGGTGCACGTGCCGTACAAGGGCGCCGGGCCCGCCATGACCGACCTGGCCGCGGGCCAGGTGCAGGCCAGCTTCACCACGATGCCCACGGCGACCGCGCTGTTCCAGGCCGGCAGGGTGCGGCCGCTGGCGGTCAGCAGTCCGCAGCGGACCAGGGAGACACCGGACGTGCCGACCTTTCGCGAGCTGGGCCTGCCCGACATGTCGGTGCAGAGCTGGTGGGGCCTGCTGGCGCCCGCGGGCACGCCGGCGGACGTGATGGGTCGCGTGGGCGAGGCGACGCAAAAGGTGTTGCGCGATCCGAAGGTGCGCGCGCGCCTGCAGACCGTCGGCCTGAGCCTGCCCGAGGACACCGGTGCACCGGTGCTGCAGAAGATGATCGCGACCGATGCCGCGCGCTGGCAGGACGTGATCCAGCGCGCGAAGATCACCGCCGACTGAGCCCCAGCGCGGCGAGCTCGCCGCTGGGCGCGGCGAGCGCAGCCCACAGCAAGGCGCCGGCGCAGCGCGTCGCGGTGCGCAAGGTGTCCTGCTGCACCAGGGCGCGCGTGTCCGCCGGCGTGAGCAGCAGGCGCAACCGGCTCGCGGGCTCGTCGAAGCCTGCCAGCAAGCGCGTGGCCGGAATGCCGGCCGCGGCGAAATTCGCGTGGTCGCTGTTCGGCATCAGCGGCAGGTGCGTGGCCAGCGTGTGACCAGCCGCGGTTGCTGCGGACTGCAGGAAGGGGCCGAGCGCCGGGAAGCCCGAGGTCAGCGCGGTCAGGCGCTCGGAGCCGGCCAGCGAATCGAGATTGAGGTTCAGGCGGATGCGCGCACGGCTGTCCGCATCCAGGCCCGCCACCCACGCGCGCGAGCCTTGCAAGGCCCACTCCTCCGCGCTGAAGATGCACACCGTCAGGCCACGCTCCATCGCGTGCAGGCAAGGC
>DATAGN010000540.1:0-6620 GCA_036263715.1 Ramlibacter sp. | reverse complement strand
ATGGACATCATGATGCCGGAGATGGACGGCTACGAGACCATGCGCGAGATCCGCAAGGACCCGGCGTTCCGCACATTGCCGATCCTGGCCCTGACGGCGAAAGCCATGAAGGGTGACCGCGAGAAGTGCCTGGAAGCGGGTGCCAGCGACTACATTTCCAAACCGGTGAACACCGACCAGCTGCTGTCGCTGATGCGCGTGTGGCTGTTCCGCTGAACGACATGAATCTCACCGAACCCCCGGTCAACATCCTCATCGTCGACGACGAGCCGAAGAACCTCGCGGTCCTGGAGTCCGTCCTCGAGGATCCCACCTACCGGCTGGTGCGTGCCACTTCGGGCCAGGACGCCCTGCTGGCGCTGATGGCGGACGAGTTCGCGGTGCTGGTGCTCGACGTGCAGATGCCCGGGATGACCGGCTTCGAACTCGCGCAGCTGGTCAAGGAGCGCAAGAAGACCGCGCGCATCCCGATCATCTTCCTCACCGCCTACTACAACGACGACCAGCACATCCTGGAAGGCTATGGCAGCGGCGCCGTGGACTACCTGCACAAGCCGGTCAATGCGCCGGTGCTGCGCTCCAAGGTGGCCGTCTTCGCGGAATTGCACCGCAAGAACCGGGAGGTGGAGCGCGCCAACCGGATGCTGCTGGCCGAGGTGTCCGAGCGGCGGCGGGCCGAGGCGCGCCTGGCGGACCTGAATGCGTCGCTGGACGAGCGCGTGCGCGAGCGCACCAAGGAACTCGAGGCCAGCGAGGCCAAGCTGCGCGAAGCCAACCAGCGCAAGGACGAGTTCCTCGCCACGCTGGCGCACGAACTGCGCAACCCGCTCGCGCCGGTGCGCAATGCCATCCATTTCCTCAAGCTCAGGGGACCGGCGACGCAGGACGTGCAGTGGGCCTCGGACGTGATCGACCGGCAGGTCCACGCGCTGGGCCACCTGATCGAGGACCTGATGGACATCAGCCGCATCAACCAGGGCCGCATCGAGCTGCGCCGCGAGATTGTGGCGCTCGACGAGGTGCTGGCCGATGCGGTGGAAACCATCCAGCCGCAGATCGACGGCGCCGGGCACAAGCTGTCCATCATGCAGCCGCCCGTGAAGCTGCAGGTGGATGCGGACCGCGCGCGCCTGGCACAGGCCTTCATGAACCTGCTGTCGAACGCGGCGAAGTACACCGACCCGGGCGGCCGGATCGAGGTACGGGTGGTGGCCGAAGGCGGCCAGGCGCTCATCTCCATCCGCGACGACGGCATCGGCATTTCGCCGCAGCGGCTGGAGCAGGTGTTCGAGATGTTCTCGCAGGAAGAGCCGGCGCTCAAGCGTTCGCGAGGCGGCCTGGGCATCGGCCTGGCGCTCACGCGCCGCCTCGTGCAGATGCACAACGGCATCGTCACGGCCGCCAGCGAGGGTCCGGGCAAGGGCAGCCAGTTCCACGTGCGGCTGCCGCTGGTGGGCAGCGTGGCCGACGCCGAGCCCCAGCAGCCCGACCAGCAGGTCGCGATGCCCGACATGCCGTCCCTGCGCATCCTGGTGGCCGACGACAACCGGGATGCCGCCGAGACGCTGGGCGTGCTGCTGGAAGTGATGGGCCACGAGGTGCGCCGGGTGCACGACGGCGAGGCCGCCGTGCAGGAAGCGCAGGCCTTCGACCCGCACCTGGTGCTGCTGGACATCGGCATGCCCAAGCTCAACGGCTACGACACGTGCCGGGGTATCCGCGCCCAGGCCGGCGGCGGCCGGCGCACCGTCGTGGCGGTCACCGGCTGGGGGCAGCCCCAGGACGTGCAGAGCGCCAAGGACGCCGGCTTCGACCACCACATGGTCAAGCCCCTGGACGTCGATGCGCTGCTGCGCGTGATCGGCGAGCGCGCGGCCGAGAGCCGTTAGCGGCTGGGCCACGGCCGCGCCAGGCGCGCGGCGGTGGCCCGCGCTGCGCTTGTGCCCGAGAATACGGGAACCATGTCCGCGACGCGTGTTTCCTCCAGCCTGTTCGGCGACCCCGTGCTGCTTGCCCGGGCGATCGCCGAGGCGAGCGACGACGTCATCTTCGCCAAGGACCGCCTGGGGCGCTACCAGTTCGCCAATCCCGCCATGCTCGCGATCGTGGGCTGCCCGCTCGGCGAGGTGATCGGCCGCACGGACCTGGAGATCATGCGCGGCTCCGACGTGGCCCGCAGCCTGATGGAGAACGACCGCACCGTGCTGCGCTCCGGCCGCGTGACGGAGATCGAGGAGTCCATCCCTTCGCCGGACGGTACGGTGCGCCACTACCACTCGCGCAAGATGCCGCTGCGCGACGAGTCGGGCGAGATCGTCGGCTTGCTGGGCATCGCGCGCGACGTCACCCAGCGCAGGCTCGCCGAGGAGCAGCGCGAGACGGCCCGCCTGAAGCTGGAGATGGGCATCCAGGCCGCGGGCCTGGTGATGGCGGAGATCGACTACCGCACCAACCGCAACCACATCTCGGCGGAACTGGCGCGGCTGCTGGAACTGGGCGAAGGCGAGATGACGGTGCCGCGCCAGGCGATCTTCGACCGCATCCACCCCGAGGACCGCCAGCGCTACCTGGATGCGATCGCGCGCACGACGGACCCGCGCGGCGGCGGCCACCTGGCCATCGACGTGCGGGCGCTGCTGCCCAGCGGCGGCGTGCGCTGGCTGCACATCCGCCTGCAGGTGACCTTCAGCATGCTGGACGGGGAGCTCAAGCCGGACCGCGGCATCTGCGCGGCGCGCGACGTCACCACGGAGATGGTCGCCGAGCGCAAGCTGCGTGCCGCGCAACGCCTGACCGAGTCGGTGATCGAGGGCGCCGGCGCCCTGGTGTATGCCAAGGACCTGCAGGGGCGCTACATCCTGTCCAACCAGGCCTGGCGCACCCTGCATGGGCTCACGCCCGAGCAGGCGCACGGCGTGACCGACGACGACCTGTTCGGCAAGGCCACGGCCGAAGCGCTGCGCGCCAACGACCTGGCGGTCATCGAAAGCGGCGAGCCGGTGCTGGTGCAGGAGCGCACGGTGCTCAATGGGCAGCGCGCCACCTTCCGTTCCAGCAAGTTCCCGCTGTACGACGAGAGCGGGCAGGTGTACGCGGTGTGCGGCGTCTCCACCGACATCACCGACGTGGTGGAGGCGGATCGGCGCAAGGACGAATTCATCGCCACCCTGGCGCACGAACTGCGCAACCCGCTGGCCCCGATCCGCACCGGCCTGGAAATCCTGCGCCGCGTCGGCGAGCTGCCACCGACGGCGGCGCGCACGCGCGACATGATGGAGCGGCAGCTCACGCACCTCGTGCGGCTGGTCGACGACCTGCTGGACGTGTCGCGCATCAGCCGTGGCAAGCTGGAATTGCGCTCCGAGCACGTCGACATCCGCAAGGCCATCGCCGATGCGGTCGAAGCCTGCCAGGCGGCCGCCGACGCCTCGCGCCATGACCTGGTCGTGCGGGTGGAAGGCGATTCGCTGCAGGTGCGGGGCGACCTCACGAGGCTGGCGCAGGTGTTCTCCAACCTGGTGAACAACGCCATCAAGTACACGCCGCCGGGCGGGCGCATCGAAGTGCGCGCGCGCTGCGACGGCCAGCAGGCCGTGGTGGAAGTGCAGGACAACGGCAACGGCATCGCGCCGGAAGCGCTGCCTCATGTGTTCGCGCTGTTCGCCCAGGGCCATCGCGATGCGCCGGGGGCGCAGGGCGGCCTGGGCATCGGCCTGTGGCTGGTACGCCGGCTGGTCGAACTGCACCAGGGCGCGATCGTCGCCGAGAGCGCCGGGCCCGGTGCGGGCAGCCGCTTCGAAGTGCGCCTGCCGCTCGCGGCGGCTTAGCCGCCGCCCGGATTTGTCCTACGCGATGACGGCAGGAAAGTGCCGTCACCTGGCTCTGCCCGACGCCATAAATTGCCACGGCAATTACAAGTCGTTGGAATGATGTACCGGAACCTTCTCAAAACTGTAGCGCTCTCGCTCACCGTGTTGCTGGCCGCTTGCGGCGGCGGCGGGGGTGGCGGTTCCGGCACCGTCGCCGGCGTGACCAACCAGGGCGGCGGGTCCGCATCCGGCGGGTCGACGAGCACCGGCATGCCGGACACCGGCACGGGCGCCGGCACCGGCGCTGGCCCTGGCGGAACCGCGGCTGGCGACACTTCCGCCGGGAGCACCACCGGAGCCGGCGGCAACGAAGGAGGCACGGCGGGTACCGGCACCGGTGGCATCGGCACGGTCGGCGCCGGCACGACCGGCAGCACCGGCAGCGGCACGACGTCGGGCACGTCCGGCACGTCGGGCACGTCGGGCACGTCGGGCACGTCGGGCACAGGCGGCAGCGGCGGCAGCGGCGGCACCACCGCGGGCGCCGGCGGCACCACGGGCGGCAGCGGCAGTGCGGGCGGCACGACGGGCGGCACTACGGGCGGCAGTGGGTCCACTGGCAGCATCCCGGGCTCCAACACTTCGCCCGACACGGGCCCCGGCTTCGCCAGCGCGAAGGGCACCGGGCCGAAGACGCTCATCCTGTTCGACGCTCCCGCCGGGTCCGAGTGGCAGAAGCTGGGCCTGTCGTACGCGATCATGCTGCGCAACCTGCTGGGCCACTTCGACGCTTCCGTGGACCTGGTGCCGGTGCACCAGTACACCGCCGGCCGCATGAACACATACGACGCGACCTTCTATCTCGGCGCGGCGTACGAGACCCCGCTGCCCGCGGCCTTCATCGCCGACGCCGCCGCGACCACGAAGACGCTGGTCTGGTTCAAGTACAACCTGTGGCAGCTCACGGCGACGCCGGGCTTCCAGGAAGCGCGCGGCTTCGCCCTGGCGGGCCTGCGCGGCATGAACGCCTTGCCGAGCGCGGCCAACCCGAGCCCGGGCTTCTTCGACACGGTCAGCTACAAGGGCAAGGACTTCGTCAAGTACTACGCCTGGGACGGGGCGCGCAACATCATCAGCGCCGATCCGGACGCAGGCATCGTCTCGATCAGCGATGCGGCCAAGGCCACGTCCGTGGTGCCGATGCGCAACCCGAAGACCGGCGAGAGCGCGCCCTACGTGCTGAAGTCGGGCCGCTTCTGGTACGTGGCCGACATGCCCTTCACCTACATCGGCCCGCGCGACCGCTACCTCGTCATCGCCGACCTGCTGCACGACATGCTGGAAGTGCACCACGCCGAGTCGCACCAGGCGATGGTGCGGCTGGAGGACGTGGATGCGAAGGCCTCGCCCGCGGCGATGAAGAGCCTGACGGACTTCCTGGCGAGCCGGCGCGTGCCCTTCTCGATCGCGCTGATCCCCCGCTACCGCGACCCGGCGGGCCGCGCCAACGGCGGCACGCCCGAGGACATCCCGCTGTCGCAGGCGACCAGCCTGCGCCAGTCGCTCGACTACGCACTCGCGCGCGGGGCCGAGATCGTGATGCACGGCTACACCCACCAGTACGGGGACATGAAGAACCCCTGGACCGGCATCAGCGGCGACGACTACGAGTTCTGGGACATCGTGCGCAATGCGCCGGTGCCGGAGGACTCCACGTCCTGGACGCTCGGGCGCCTGAACGCGGGGCTCGCCGACCTGCGCGCGCACGGCTACACGCCGGTGGCGTGGGAGACGCCGCACTACTTCTGCTCCGCGATCGCGTGCAAGGCAGTGCCGCAACTGTTCACGACCACCTACCAGCGCGTGGTGTACACGACGGCCGAAAAGCCGGACTTCAGCGCGAAGCCGGGCAAGGACTTCGCGGTGGGGCAGATCTTCCCCTACGTGATCCAGAAGGACTACTACGGCCAGCGCGTGCTGCCGGAGAACCTGGGCAACATCGAGTACGACATCAGCCGCATCGACCCCAGCTCCTACTTCACGTATTCGTGGCTGGACATCTATACGAACGCGCAGTACGCGATGACGGTGCGCGACGGCTTCGCCTCCTTCTTCTTCCATCCCTTCTGGGCGGAGGAGGGCATGAACACGCCGGGCCTGGCGGACTTCCGCAAGCTGGTCGACGGCATCACGGCCCTGGGCTACACCTGGGTGGCGCCGAGCAAGGTGAAGTAAGGCAGCATCGCTGGATGTCCGACCGACAGCTCTACCTCGACTGCGACGGCGTGCTCGCCGACTTCGACCGCGGCGCGGAACAGGTGCTGGGCCTGCCGCCCCGCGTGTTCCAGGACCGGCATGGCGCCGGCCGCTTCTGGGCCCGGCTGGCCAAGGCGCCGGATTTCTTCGCCACCCTGCCGCTGATGCCCGGAGCGACCAAGCTCTTCGAGGCCGTGCGCCACCTGCACCCGATCATCCTCACCGGCGTGCCGCGCGGGAACTGGGCGTCCGCGCAGAAGGTCCGCTGGGCCGAGCAGCACTTTCCCGGGACGAAGATCATCACCACGCTCGCGCGCGACAAGCGCAACCATTGCAAGCACGGGGACGTGCTGGTCGACGATACGCTGAAGTACCAGCACCTCTGGGAGGAGGCGGGCGGCATCTTCGTGCACTACCGCGACACCGACCAGGCGCTCGCGGAGCTGGCTGGGCTGTTCCCGCTGCGCGAGCGGCAAGCGTAAATACTTCGCCGCGCGCCTGGCGGAGCGCAAGGGATACTCACGCGGGACTTGCATCCGAAAGTATCGGGCTTGT
>DATAGN010000539.1:0-7961 GCA_036263715.1 Ramlibacter sp. | reverse complement strand
GGTGATCGGCGGCAGCCACACGGGCGCCGTGACGCTGGCGCTGTTCTGCGTGACCACGACGGTTGTCGCGCTGGCGCAGCCCTCCGTGGGCCTGGCCTTTCCGGCGTCGCTGGCCGGGCGTGCGCTTTCTGCCTACAACCTGGTGATCTTCGGCGGTGTGTTCATCGTGCAGTGGGGCATCGGCCTGGCCGTCGATGCGTTCGGCGCACTGGGCCTGGACGTCGTGTCCTCGTTCCGTGCCGCCTTCGCCACGTATCTGGCCGCCAACGTGCTGTCGTATGCCTGGTTCCTGTGGAGCCGAAGCCATAATCGGCCGACCAGCCCATGAACGCCATCCTGCTCATTGCCCATGCCCCGCTCGCCAACGCGCTGCGGCAATGCGCGCTGCATGTCTTTCCCGACTGCGCGGGCACGGTGGTGGCCATCGACGTGCAGCCGAACCTGTCGCCCGACGAAACTCTCGGCGCCGCCCGCATCGCACTGGAGCAGCTCACGCGCGTGCAGGGCGTCAAGGGCGTGCTGGTGCTCACGGACATCTTCGGCGCCACGCCTTCCAACGTGGCACAGCGCCTGGTGGACGGCATCGGCACCAAGCTGATCACCGGCGCCAACCTGCCCATGCTGCTGCGCGCGGTGAGCTACCGCCACGAGCCGCTGGACACGCTGGTGTCACGCGCGGTGGTGGGCGGCACGCAGGGGGTGATGCAGGTGGCGACCACCCCGCCGCGGCAGCAGGCAGTACGCAACCATGATCCAGAAGAACACGACCATCAGCAATAAGCTGGGCCTGCATGCGCGCGCCTCCGCCAAGCTCACCAAGCTGGCGGGCAGCTTCCCGTGCGAAGTGTGGTTGAGCCGCGGCGAGCGCCGCGTCAACGCCAAGAGCATCATGGGCGTGATGATGCTCGCCGCCGGCATGGGCACCGAAGTGACGGTGGAGACGAGCGGCGAGCGCGAGCAGGAAGCCATGGACGCGCTGCTGGCCCTGATCGCCGACAAGTTCGGGGAAGGCGAATAAGGCCATGACTTTCGCGGTCCACGGCATCGCGGTCGCCCGGGGCATTGCCATCGGGCGGGCGGTCGTCGTGGGCTCGGGGCGCGCCGACGTCGCGCACTACTTCATCGAACCCTCGCAGGTCGAAGCCGAGATCGAGCGCATCCGCGTGGGCCGCAACGCCGTGGTGGATGAACTCCACCGGCTGCAGCAGACCATCATCACCATGGGCCCGAAGGAGGCGCCGCACGAGCTGTCGGCGCTGCTGGACGTGCACCTGATGCTGCTGCAGGACGAGGAGCTGATCACCGGCGTCAAGCGCTGGATCACCGACCGCCTGTACAACGCCGAATGGGCGCTGACCACGCAACTCGAAGCCCTGTCGCGCCAGTTCGACGAGATGGAGGACGAGTACCTGCGCGAGCGCAAGGCCGACCTCGAGCAGGTGGCCGAACGGATCCTGCGCTACATGAAGGGCATGGCGTCGCCGGTGGCGCATCCGCCGCCGCCCAAACGCAAGACGCAGCAGGACCTGCTGCTGGACGACAGCGTCGACGTGCCGCTGGTGCTGGTGGCGCACGACCTGTCGCCGGCGGACATGCTGCAGTTCAAGCAGAGCGTCTTCGCCGGCTTCGTCACCGACGTGGGCGGCAAGACCTCGCACACGGCGATCGTCGCGCGCAGCATGGACATCCCCGCGGTGGTCGGCGCGCGGTCCGCCAGCCACATCGTGCGCCAGGACGACTGGGTCGTGATCGACGGCGACAGCGGCGTCATGATCGTCGACCCTTCGCCGATCATCCTGGCCGAGTACGGCTTCAAGCAGCGGCAGGTGGAGCTCGAGCGCGGCCGGCTCGCGCGCCTGCGCCACACGCCGGCCGTGACGCTGGACGGCCAGAAGGTCGAACTGCTCGCCAACATCGAGTTGCCCGAGGACGCCGCCGCGGCGCTGAACGCCGGAGCGGTGGGCGTGGGCCTCTTTCGCAGCGAGTTCCTGTTCATGGGCCGGCAAGGCAACATGCCGGACGAGGAGGAGCAGTACGACGCCTACCGGCGCGCCATCGAAGGCATGCAGGGACTGCCGGTGACCGTGCGCACGCTGGACGTCGGGGCCGACAAGCCGCTGGATGACCAGCATCGAGATGCGGCGCACCTGAACCCCGCGCTGGGACTGCGGGCGATCCGCTGGAGCCTGTCCGAGCCGGAGATGTTCCGCACGCAGCTGCGCGCGATCCTGCGCGCCTCCGCCCATGGGCGCGTGAACATGCTGATCCCCATGATCGCGCATGCGACCGAGATCCGCCAGACGCTGTCGTTGATCGACTTCGCGCGGGCCGAACTGGACAACCGCGGCATTCCCTACGGCGAGGTGCCGGTGGGCGCCATGATCGAGATCCCGGCGGCGGCGCTGTCCTTGCGCACCTTCCTGCGCTACTTCGACTTCCTCTCCATCGGCACGAACGACCTGATCCAGTACACGCTCGCGATCGACCGCGCCGACGAGTCCGTGGCGCACCTGTACGACCCGTGCCATCCCGCGGTGCTGCGCCTGGTGGCCGACACGATCAGCGCGTCGCGCCAGCTGGGCAAGCCGGTCAGCGTGTGCGGCGAGATGGCGGGCGACACGCAGTTCACGCGCCTGCTGCTCGGCCTCGGCCTGCGCAGCTTCTCCATGCACCCGGCGCAGATCCTCGCGGTCAAGCAGGAAGTGCTGCGTGCCGATGCCGCGCGGCTGGAGCCATGGGCGCTGGGCGTGATCGACGCGGAGGATCCGGGGCAGGCGATGGGGGGGTGAGGCCCACGGCGGGGTTCGGCGCTTCGCGCGCTCACCCCGCCCGACGTAGGTCGGGGGGCGCGCGCAGCCGAACCCCGACGCACGCTACACGCTAGCGCGCCCGCGTTCCCACGATCGCCGCGCCGATGATCAGCGCCGCGGCGAGGACGATGCTCCAGCTCCAGGGACGTCCCGTCACCGCCACCAGCAAGGCGGTGGATGCCAGCGGCGTGATGTAGCTCAGGATGCCGATGTGGCGCGCGTCGCCGGTCTTCAGCGCCTTGTCCCAGAGGAAGAAGGCAGCGCCCAGGGGTCCCAGGCCGATCAGCGCCACCAGCAGCCAGTCGCGGGCCGACAGGTCGACGGCAGGCTCCATCAGCGCGTGGCAGGCCAGCGAGAGCAGGCCCGAGACCAGGCCGAAGAGGCCGATGGCTGCCGTGGGAAAGGCCGGGACGCGCCGCGTCCACAGCGAGTAGCTGGCCCACATGAAGCCGGCGCCCAGCGCGAGCAGGTAACCCCAGGACCAGGTGCCGCTGGCACCTCCGCCGCCGAGGATGGCGATCGCCGCGCCGACGAAGCCGGCCAGCGCCGCCGCCACGTGCGCGGCGCCCAGGCGCATGCCGGGCAGGAACACCGGCGCCAGGATCACGATGAACAGGGGCCAGAGGTAGTTCACCAGGTTGGCCTCCACCGCGGGTGCGAGGCGCAGCGCCATGAACAGCAGGAAGTGGTAGCCGAAGAGGCCGTAGATGCCCAGGGCCAGCGTGCGCGGCGGCACCTTCCACTGCTTCACGAAGGGCCAGGCAGGGACGCTGCCGATCAGGAGCGCCAGGCCGGTGAGCAGGAACGGCGGGACGTGCTTCAGTGCGACCGCAAGCGATGCGAGCGCGGCCCAGAGCGCGATTGCGCCGAGCGCATACAGGTGGGAATGCATGGCGCGGGACTGTACGTGAGTCCCGGCGCGTCGACGCCGCGCGCCGCGGCGCGCTTCAGGAGCCCGTGCGCTCGTGCGCGTCGATCGCCGCCTTGGCGTCTTCGATCGCTGCCAGTTCGAGCTTGCGGCTGCCCCAGCGGGGCCGGCCCACGTACTCCGTGAGCGAGGTGGTTCGCTTCAGCACGCGCCCTTCGCGCCGGATCGTGTAGCTGCCGTGCCGGTCGGCCTCAATCTCGTACTTGGGGCCGGCGCCGTCGCGGCTGGTGTATTCCACTTTCATGCGCCGACCGCCACGCCAGCCGCATGCGCCTGCTGGTCCGCGTGATAGGAGCTGCGCACCATCGCACCGACGGCCGCGTGCGTGAAACCCATCTCGTAGGCCTTCTCTTCGAACATCTTGAACACGTCGGGATGCAGGTAGCGGCGCACCGGCAAGTGGGAGGTGGAGGGCGCGAGGTACTGGCCGATGGTCAGCATGTCGATGTCGTGCGCGCGCATGTCGCGCATCACCGCCAGGATCTCTTCGTCGGTCTCGCCCAGGCCCACCATGAGGCCGCTCTTGGTGGGCACGGCGGGATGCAGCGCCTTGAACTTCTTCAGCAGGTTCAGGCTGAACTGGTAGTCCGAGCCCGGGCGCGCTTCCTTGTACAGGCGCGGGATCGTCTCGAGGTTGTGGTTCATCACGTCGGGCGGCGCCGCCTTGAGAATCTCCAGCGCGCGGTCGTCGCGGCCGCGGAAGTCGGGCACCAGCACCTCGATGGTGGTCTGCGGCGACAGCTCGCGCGTCCTGCGGATGCAGTCGACGAAATGGCCCGCGCCGCCGTCGCGCAGGTCGTCGCGGTCCACGCTGGTGATCACCACGTATCTGAGCTTCAGCGCCGCGATCGTCTTCGCCAGGTTCTCGGGCTCGTTCACGTCGAGCGGGTCGGGGCGGCCGTGGCCCACGTCGCAGAAGGGGCAGCGGCGCGTGCACTTGTCGCCCATGATCATGAAGGTGGCCGTTCCCTTGCCGAAGCATTCGCCGATGTTGGGGCACGACGCTTCCTCGCACACGGTGTGCAGCTTGTGCTCGCGCAGGATCTGCTTGATCTCGTAGAAGCGCGAGGTGGCGGAGCCTGCCTTGACGCGGATCCACTCCGGCTTCTTCAGGATCTCGCCCTTTTCCACCTTCACCGGGATGCGCGAGAGCTTGGCCGCGGCCTTCTGCTTGGCGGTGGCCTCGTAGGTCTCGACGGACTGCGCCTCGCGCACGACGTTGGGGGTGCTCATGCTGTCTTTCTCATGGTGCCAGCAACGCCTCGAGTTTGTGGCCCAGCAGCGCGGCGGCTTCGTTCCAGGTGGTGGAAACGCCGATTGTAGAAAGGTCGACGGTGCGCAGCCCTGCGTAACCGCAAGGGTTGATGCGCTCGAAGGGTTGCAGGTCCATCGCCACGTTCAGCGCCAGGCCGTGGTAGGTGCGGTGGCGGGTGACCTTGATGCCGAGGGCGGCAATCTTGCCGAGGCCTTGGAATTCAGGACTCCCTCTCCCGCTTGCGGGAGAGGGCAGGGGCGAGGGCAGGCGCGCGTGACCGGTCGGGTCCTCCAGGCGCACATAGATCCCCGGCGCCCCGCGCACCCGGTGCCCCGTCACGCCGAACTCGCCGAGCGTGCGCAGCACCGCCTCCTCCAGCCGGTACACGTACTCCTTGACGAAGTAGCCAGCGCGCTGGAGGTCGACCAGCGGATACGCCACCACCTGCCCCGGCCCGTGGTACGTGACCTGCCCGCCGCGGTTGGTGGAGACCACCGGGATGTCCCCGGGAGCGAGCAAGTGGTCCGCCTTGCCGGCGAGCCCCTGCGTGAACACCGGCGGGTGCTCGCAGATCCAGAGTTCATCGGGCGCGTCGGCCGTACGGCCTTCCGTGAAGGCCTGCATGGCCTGGTACGTGGGCAGGTAGTCCACCCGCCCCAGCACCTTCACGTGCATGGGGCTTACAAGACGACCTTGACCATCGGGTGCGCCGTCAGCGCGCGGTACAGCTCGTCGAGCTGCTCGCGGCTGGTCGCCGTGACGGTGATGGTGATGCCCAGGTAGTTGCCCTTGCTGCTGTCACGCAGTTCCACCGTGGCCGCGTCGAAGCTGGGGTCGAAGCGGCGTGCGATCTTCGTGACCTCGCCCACGAAGCCATCCACCTTCGCGCCCATGACCTTGATGGGAAAGCGCGACGGGTACTCGATCAGCGATTCCTGGCCGCTGGCGGTCAGGGTCTTCGGCGGGTGGATGGAGGCGGACATGCAGTCAGGTAGATTGTTTGGCTTGCTGGTAGCCGGCGAACAGCTTCTCATAGATAGGGCCGGGCTTGCCGTTTGCAACCGGCTGGCCGTCCAGCGTGGTGCAGGCCAGGATTTCCTTGGTCGCCGAGGACAGGATGATCTCGTCGGCCGCGAGCACCTCGGCGCGGCTCACGCGCCGCAGCTCGAAGGGGACGCCTGCCTTCTCGCACAGCTGCTCCAGCAGCCCGTAGCGGATGCCCTCGAGCACGAGGTTGTCCTTGGGCGGGCCGAGCACCACGCCGTCCTTCACCACCCACACGTTGGACGCGGCGGCTTCGCTGAGCCAGCCGTCACGGAACATGATGGTCTCGTTGCCGCCCACGTCGGCGCTCATCTGCCGTGACAGCACGGCGGCGGCGAGGCTGGTGCTCTTGATGTGCGCCTTCTTCCAGCGGAAGTCGTCCGCCGTCACGCACATGACGCCCTTGCTGCGCTCTTCCGCCGTGTAGATGTAGAGGCGGTTGACCATCGCGAAGACCGTCGGCTCGATGTCCGGCGGCATGACGTGGTCGCGCATCGCCACGCCGCGGGTGACCTGCAGGTACACGAGCTGGTTGGTGTCCTCGGGCTTCTTGTCCACGTGCTTGGCGTACGCAGCGACCAGGCTGTCGACGATCTTGCGCCAGCCCGCGCGGTCCAGCGGATTGCGGATGCGCATCTCGCCCAGGCTGCGGTCCAGGCGGGCCATGTGCTGGTCGAAGCGGAAGGGGCGGCCGTTGTACGCGGGAACCACCTCGTAGACGCCGTCGCCGAAGATGAAGCCGCGGTCCAGGACGCTCACCTTGGCGTCCTGCACGGTGCTGAATTGCCCGTTGAGGTAGCAGGGCAGGGCGGGGATGTCGTTGCTCATCCCCGCATTGTCACTGCTTCGGCTCCCCTGCGGGCCACCAGGTGCCGCCCACCGGCAGCAGGAAGAAGGCCTGCTCGCCGACCGCCTCGGCCTGGCGCGCCGCGGCCAGGTCTCGCGGCGGCTGGTCCAGCGGCTCGTCGGTGAGTTCGAAGGTGCCCCAGTGGATGCCCAGGCTGCGGCGCGCCGCCAGGTCCTTGTGCGCGCGCAGCGCCTCCGGCGGGTTCATGTGCTGCTCCTTCATGAACCAGCGCGGCTCGTAGGCACCCACGGCCAGCAGCGCCAGGTCGAACAGCACGCCGTCCTTCGCGTGCGGCGACAGGCGCTCGCGCGTGTCGGCGAAGTAGCGGCTGTAGCCGGCATCGCCGGAGAAGTACCAGCGCAGGTCCGGCGCGAACACCGCCCAGCCGCCCCAGAGCGTCTCGTTGCGATCGCCCAGCCCGCGGGCCGACCAGTGCTGCACCGGGACCATGTGGAATTCGACGCCGGCCTGCCGGTGCACGTCCCACCAATCGAGCTCGACGACGTTGCGCACGCCCCATTGCATCAGCAGCGGCCCCAGCCCGAGCGGCACGAGGAACAGCGTGCCGCCCTGCGAGCGTTCGTGCAGGCGCACGACGCTGAAGCGGTCCAGGTGGTCGTAGTGGTTGTGCGAGACCAGCACCACGTCGATCGGCGGCAGGTCGTCCAGCGCAATGCCCGGTGGCTGCGCCCGCTTCGGCCCGACGAAGGTGACCGGCGAAGCGCGCTCGCTGAAGATCGGGTCGGTCAGGATGTTCAGGCCGCCGCTTTGCACGAGCACCGTGGCGTGGCCGATCCAGGTGGCCGAAGGCAGCGCGGGGCGCGCCGCCTGCGCGCCCGACCGGCGCACGGGATCGGTGTTCGCCTTCAGGGCGGCGAGTTGCGGCATCACCACCGGCGTGGCCTGCTGCGGCGCGCGCGGCAGGCCTTCGCGCAGGGCCGACCAGCGCCAGCGCAGCAGGTCCGACAACGGCTTGTCGATCTGCACGCCCGTGAGGTTGCGAAAGCCCTTGGGCGTGTGGTGCGGCTTGCTCGGGTCGTAATAGGGATTCGCGTGCAGCGCCGATGCCGTCAGGAG
>DATAGN010000538.1:0-1991 GCA_036263715.1 Ramlibacter sp. | reverse complement strand
CTGGTGCGCGCCACGGACGTCCCGACGTACGTGCAGTACGGGGGCGCAGACCTCGGCGTGACAGGCAAGGACACCCTGATCGAACACGGCGCCCAGGGCCTGTACCAGCCACTGGACCTGCAGATCGCCAGGTGCCGCGTCAGCGTCGCCGTGCGCTCCGACTTCGACTATGCCTCCGCCGTGCGGCAGGGCGCGCGCCTGAAGGTCGCCACCAAGTACGTGAACATCGCGCGCGAGTTCTTCGCCGCCAAGGGCGTGCACGTCGACCTGATCAAGTTGTACGGCAGCATGGAACTGGCGCCCCTCACCGGGCTGGCCGACGCCATCGTGGACCTGGTGTCCACCGGCGGCACCCTCAAGGCCAACAACCTGGTGGAGGTCGAACGCATCATGGAGATCAGCTCCCGCCTGGTGGTGAACCAGGCCGCGCTCAAGCTGAAACAGGAACCGATCCGCCACCTCATCGACGTGTTCACCCGCACCGTCGCTTCCCGGAAATGACCTTCACTGCCCGACCCCTGCGCCTCGCGACCACCGACGGCGGCTTCGACGCCGCCCTGGCGGCGCGGCTGCATTGGTCGGCAGACACCGACGCCGGCATCGAGCAGGCCGTGGCGAACATCCTGGCCGACGTGCAGGAGCGTGGCGATGCGGCGGTGCTGGAATACACGAACCGGTTCGACATGAAGGCGGCCGCGATGGCGGAGCTGGAGCTGAAGCCGTCGGAGCTGAAGACCGCTTTCGACGGACTGCCGGCGAAGCAACGCGACGCACTGCAGGCGGCCGCGGCGCGCGTGCGCAGCTACCACGAGGCGCAGAAGAAGGCGTCGGGAGAGAGCTGGAGCTACCGGGACGCGGACGGCACCCTGCTCGGGCAGAAGGTCACCCCACTGGATCGGGTGGGCATCTACGTGCCCGGGGGCAAGGCGGCCTATCCGTCGTCGGTGCTGATGAACGCGATCCCTGCGCACGTGGCGGGCGTGGGCGAGATCATCATGGTGGTGCCGACGCCGCGCGGCGAGAAGAACCCGCTGGTGCTGGCCGCCGCCCACGTGGCCGGGGTCACGCGCGTGTTCACCATCGGTGGCGCGCAGGCGGTGGGCGCTCTGGCATACGGCACCGGGACCGTGCCGCGCGTGGACAAGATCACCGGGCCAGGTAATGCCTATGTGGCGAGCGCCAAGCGCCGCGTGTTCGGCCAGGTCGGCATCGACATGATTGCCGGTCCCAGCGAAATCCTGGTGCTGGCGGACGGCAGCACGCCGGCGGACTGGGTGGCGATGGACCTGTTCTCGCAGGCCGAACACGACGAGCTGGCGCAGAGCATCCTGCTCTGCCCGGACGCGAAGTACATCGGGAAGGTGCAGGCCGCGATCGACCGCCTGCTGCCGGAGATGCCCCGCGCCGGGATCATCGCCAAGTCCCTCAACGGGCGGGGCGCGCTGATCCACACGCGTAGCATGGAAGAGGCCTGCGAGATCAGCAACCGGATCGCGCCGGAGCACCTGGAGATCGCCAGCGACGAGCCGCACCGCTGGGAGCCGTTGCTTCGCCATGCGGGCGCGATCTTCCTGGGCGCGTTCACCAGCGAATCGCTTGGCGACTACTGCGCCGGGCCGAACCACGTGCTGCCCACCAGCACCACCGCGCGCTTCTCCAGCCCGCTGGGGGTGTACGACTTCCAGAAGCGCAGCAGCCTGATCGAGGTCAGCGAGGCCGGCGCGCAGGTCCTGGGTGCCATCGCCGCCGAACTCGCCTACGGCGAGGGCCTGCAGGCCCATGCGCGGGCCGCGGAGTTGCGGCTCAAGCGTTAGTATTCAAGTCTTCAACGCAGAGTCCGCTAAGCGAGCGCAGAGGGCGCAGGGAACAGCCCTCCAAGCCTTTTTGGCGAACTCTGCGCTGGCTCTGCGAACTCTGCGTTCCTTTCTTCGTTCCCCATTCCATGAGTGCCCGCCTCGACCAGATCATCGCCACCCGCCTGCGCCAGGACG
>DATAGN010000537.1:0-8469 GCA_036263715.1 Ramlibacter sp. | reverse complement strand
GATCCCCGCCTTCGCGGGGATGACGGTCAGGAAGCCTTCTTCGCCCCCAGCTTGGACTCGGTCCCGGCCAGCAGCCTCTGGATGTTGGCGCGATGCCGCCAGCCAAGCAGCAGCGCCATCGCGAACAGCGCCACGACGACGGGCCGCTCGGCATACCAGGTCACGCGGTTGCCCAGCAGGTAGTACACGGGCGCGAACACGCCGGCGACGAGCGACGCCAGCGACGAATAGCGGAAGAAGAAAGCGAGGATCAGCCACGTGAGCCCCGTCGCGATGCCCAGCACCCAGTGGATGCCGAACACCACGCCGATGAAGGTGGCCACGCCCTTGCCGCCCTGGAAGCGGAAGAACACGGGATACAAATGCCCGACGAAGGCGGCCAAGCCCGCCATGGCCATGGTGCCCTCGCCCAGTCCCCACTGTCCGCCATACAGCTTGACCAGCAGCACGGGCACGAAGCCCTTGAGCGCATCGAGCAGCAGCGTCACGATGGCGGCGGCCTTGTTGCCGGAGCGCAGCACGTTGGTGGCGCCGGGGTTCTTGCTGCCGAAGGTGCGCGGATCCGACAGGCCCATGGCCTTGCTCACGAGGACGGCGAAGGCGAGGGAGCCGAGCAGGTAGGCGGCGACGACGGCGACGAAGGAAGCGAGGTTCTGCACGCGGCTATTCTGCCAGCGCGCAGTTCACCGGCTTGGCCGCCAGCAGTCGCACGCACACCTGCGGATCGATGCCTACCAGGTAGCCGCGGCGTCCGCCGTTGAGCACGATGCGCGGCAGCGCGAGGATGCTCTCCTCGATGAACACGGGCATCTCCTTGCGCGTGCCGAAAGGCGATGTGCCGCCCACCAGGTAGCCGCTGTGGCGGTTGGCCACTTCCGGCTTGCACGGCTGCACGGACTTGGCGCCGATCTGCCGTGCGAGGTTCTTCGTCGAGACGGTGCGGTTGCCGTGCATCAGCACCAGCAGCGGCCGGGCCTTCTCGTCTTCCATGACCAGCGTCTTGACGACCATGAAGGGGTCGAGCCCGAGCACCTGCGCGCTGTGCTGCGCACCTCCGTGCTCCAGGTACTCGTAGGGATGCTCGGTGAACGCGACGCGGTTCGCCTTCAGGAAGGCGGTCGCGGGCGTCTCGCTGACGTGCTCCTTCTTCGCCATGGGCTCAGGCGGCGGGATCCCGCATCTCCCACCGGATGGCATCGATCGCCTTCAGCAGCTCGGGCGACAGCGTGGTGCCCCACGCATCGAGGTCCTCCTCCAGCTGCGCCAGCGAGGTCACGCCGATAATCGTGCTGGCCACGCGCCAGTTCGTGTAGCACCACGCCAGCGCCATCCTCGTGGGGGTGAGTCCATGCTCGCGCGCCAGCGCGTTGTAGCGGCGCGCGGCCGCCAGCGCCTCCGGCCGGCCCCAGCGCTGCGCCCGCGTGGTGGCGAACTTCGCGATGCGCGCCTGCGCGGGCGCATCCGGCCCCTCGAAACCGCTGGCGTCGTACTTGCCCGTGAGCAGGCCGAAGCCGAGGGGCGAATACGCCAGCAGCGAAACGCCCAGGCGATGCATCGTCTCGTCGAGACCGTTGTCCACGCCCCGGTTGACCAGGCAGTACGGGTTCTGCACGGTGGCCACCCGCGGCAGGTCGAACTGCTCGGCGATGCGCACGAACTCGTGCACCCCGTACGGGCTCTCGTTGGAAAGGCCGATGTAGCGCACCTTGCCCTGCTTGACCAGCTGCTGCAGCACCTGCAGCTGCTCGTAGATGCTCGTCTTCGTGCGCTCGTTCGCCGGGTCGTAGTAGATCTGGCCGAAGGCGGGGACCGTCCGCTCGGGCCAGTGGATCTGGTACAGGTCGATCACGTCCGTCCCCAGGCGGCGCAGCGATCCCTCGCACGATTGCACGATGTCGCGCGCGGTGAGGCCGGCGCCCTCGCGCACCCACGGCATGCCGCGCGAGGGGCCCGCCGCCTTGGTGGCGAGCACGACCTTGCGCCGCGCGTCGGGCCGCGCGGCGAACCAGCGGCCAAGGATGGTCTCGGTGGTGCCGAAGGTTTCCTGGCGCGCCGGCACCGCATACATCTCCGCGGTGTCCAGGAAGTTGATGCCGCGCTCGAGGCAGCGGTCGAGGATCGCGTGCGCATCCGCTTCGTTCACCTGCTCGCCAAAGGTCATGGTGCCGAGGCAGATGGGGGTGACGCGCAGGTCGCTCTGGCCGAGCTGGACGGTTTGCATGGAGTTACAGCGTTGACGGTGCGGTGGAATGGTCGAGGATAGTACTGCCATGCCCGAAGGCCCATCCATCGTCATCCTGAAAGAGCAGGTCACGCCTTTCCTCGGCAAGACGATTGAGCGGGTGAGCGGCAACACGACGATCGAGAAGGAACGGCTGCAGGACCAGAAGGTGGAGTCCTTCCGCAGCTGGGGCAAGCACTTCCTGATCGAGCTGCCGGACTTCAGCCTGAAGGTGCATTTCATGCTGTTCGGCAGCTACCGCATCAACGAGCAGAAAAGCTGGGCGGTGCCGCGCCTGTCGCTCGGGTTCGACAACGGCGAGATCAACTTCTACGCCTGCTCGGTGCGCTTCATCGAGGAGCCGCTGGACCTGGTTTACGACTGGTGGGCCGATGTCATGTCGGAACACTGGGACGAGAAGCTGGCGCTCGCGCGCCTGCGCAAGCAGCCGGACACGCTGGTGTGCGACGCGCTGCTGGACCAGGACCTGTTTGCCGGCGTCGGCAACATCATCAAGAACGAAGTGCTGTTCCGCATCCGCGTGCATCCGCTGTCGACCGTCGGCGCGCTGCCGGCGAAGAAGCTGCGCGAGCTGGTGCAGCAAGCGCGCCAGTACAGCTTCGACTTCTACGGGTGGAAAAAGCAGTTCGTGCTGAAGAAGCACTGGCTGGCGCACACCAAGCGCACCTGCCCGCGCTGCAACGTGCCGCTGGCGAAGGCGCACCTGGGGCGCAGCAACCGCCGCAGCTTCTGGTGCGACAGCTGCCAGGTGCGGTACGAATGATGGAATGTTGGGGTGCGGCTTTGCCGCAACCCAACTACCAATCAGTCGACGCTGCCGGGCGAGCCTTCCGCGGTCGGCGCGCCCATGGCGGCCGTGGGCGGCCGCGGCGGCTCGGCGGGTTCGACCCGGCGCACCGGCGCGCGGCGTGCCGGTTCCGCCGTCTGCACTTCGCGGCTGGGCGGCGGCGCGCTGCGGGCTGCTTCCTCGCGGCGCGGCGTTTCGCTCGCACGCGGCGGTTGCGGTGCTTCGCTCGCCCGGGCGGATTCCTCCAGCTGCGCACGCCGCTGGGTGTACCAGCGCTGCACGCACTCGCGGTCCTGGCACTCGCGCTCGCGGCGACTCCACTGCTCGTCGTTCTGCCGGCGGAAGGCGCGGCGATCGGCGGCAGCGCTCTCGGCGCGCTTGTGGATGCCCGCCAGCTCGCGATCCTGGCGCGCCAGGTCCTCGTCGGCGCAGATGATCTTCTCGGGGGCCGAGCGGGCGCGCGAGCAGTCGAAGCTGGGCTTGGCGCGAGCCGTGGCCGGCGCGGGTGCGGGGGCCGGCGCTGGAGCGGGCGCGCGTGCCACGGGAGCGGGGGCGGGGGCGGGAGCCGGTGCACGCGCCACGGCAGCGGGAGCTGGCGCCGGAGCCGGTGCCCGCGCGATGGGAGCGGGCGCCGGTGCCGGAGCGCGCGCCACAGGTGCTGGCACCGGCGGCGCCGTCTCGGCTTCGGCCAGCGCGCGCGGCGCCGGCCGCTGCGGCCTGGCCGGCTGCTGCTGTGGTGGCGCCGCGGGGCGCGCGGCCTCCGGCCTCGGCGCTTCCACCCGGGCAGCAGGCGCGGGCGCGGGCACCGGCGCTGCCGGAGGCCGCACCTCCGCCACGCGCGGTGCGGGTTGCAGCGGAGGCAGCACCGGCGCGGCTGCCTTCGGCGGCTCCACCTTCGCCACCTGGCGCTGCGGCTCGGGCGCCGCGGCCGGCAGGCTGCCGCCGGCGACCTGCTTCAGGCTGTCCAGGCCCTGCTGCGCGAATTTCGTCTTTTCGTGGCTCGCGCCATGGCGCGCCTGGTAGGTTTGCAGGGCGGCGGTCAGCAGCCGCTGCGAGCGCGCCAGCAGGTCCTGCTTGCGCGGGGTCGACGCGGCGACGTTGGCATAGTGGCGCCCGAGCTGGTACATGGCGTCGGCGACGCCGAGCGCGGCGTTCTCGCCCTCCAGCACTTCGGCGTTGCGGCAGGCGTTCAGGAAGGCGATTTCGGCATCGTGCATGCGACCGGCGGCCGCAGCTTCCTTGCCCTTGAGGATCAGCGCGGAGACTTCGTCGCGGCTGGCGGTGCGTGGCGCCGACTGCAAGGTCTCCTTGCCGTCCTCGGCCCCCTTGCCGACGATCGAGGTGGTGTCGCAGCGCGCCGCCACCAGCTGGCTGGCCGACGCGGTCGGGGTCATCGCAACGGGCGGCTGCGCAACGGTGGCGGCGGGCGCATTGCCCATCGCCGACGTGTTCACGCGGTCTTCCCATTTCGCGCCGTCGCGCGCCTTCATCACGCCCCAGCCGCCCAGCGCAACGCCGAACAGCACGCCGCCCGCAAAGAGCACTCCGGTTCGCCAAGACATCGCCATGCCGGCAAGGTAATCGCGCTGGCGCGGCGCCTGCGGAGGACGGAAAGGATGCGCGGCGACAGACCCCTCCTACGACAGCGGCCGGGACCGCGCGCGCTCTTCCTCCTGCAGGCGCAGCACGCGCCGCTGCACCTTGCCGGTGGTGGTCATCGGCAGGGCGTCGATGAATTCGATTTCCTTCGGGTACTCGTAGGGCGCGAGCTGCCCCTTCACGTGCTTCTGCAGGTCGGCCACCAGCTCGGCATCGAAGGCGCCCGGCCCGCGCGTGCTGATGGCGCGCTCCTGCGCCAGCGCCGGCGCCAGCACGACGTAGGCCTTCACGAGCGCGCCGCGCTCGGCATCCGGCTTGGGCACGACCGCGGCGTTGACGACGGCCGGGTGCTTGACCAGGCAGTTCTCGATTTCGCTCGGGCCGATCCGGTAGCCGGCGGCCTTGAACACGTCGTCGGCACGGCCCTGGTACCAGAGATAGCCCTCGGCATCGCGCGTGGCGAGGTCGCCGGTGCGGCACCAGTCCCCGGTGAACTTGCGCTGCGTCGCATCGGCGTTCTTCCAGTACCCGAGGAAGAAGATCGGGTCGGGATCGCCGTGCACGTCGTGGCGGTTCACGGCCACGTCGCCCGGCACGCCCGGTGGGCATTCATTGCCGTCGTCGTCGATCACGGCCACGCGATGCCCGGGATACGGACGCCCCATGCTGCCTGCCCGCGCGGGCCAGCCGACGCCACCTGCGGTGCGGCCGTTCATGGAGCAGTTGCCGACGACGTAGTTGATCTCGGTCTGGCCGAACATCTCGTTGACGATCACGCCCAGCTGGTCGCGGCAGTAGGCGAACACCGCATCGCCGACGGCCTCGCCCGCGCTCATGATGGCCTGCAGCTGGAGCCGGAAGTGCCCGCGCGGCCGCGGGTAGGCCTTCATCATCGCCTTCAGCGCCGTGGGGAACAGGAAGGTGTGCGTGACGCCGTGTTCCTGCATCAGCGCGAACGCGGTTTCGGGGCTGAAGCGGCCGTTGAAGGCGACGATGGGGCGGCCGAAGTACAGGCTGGGCAGCAGGGCATCCATGAGCCCGCCGGTCCAGGCCCAGTCGGCCGGCGACCAGAAGACGGCATCGCTCGCGCGCGAGGGCCGCTGCGGATCGAAGCCGAACCAGTTCTGGCTGCACACGAACCCGGGCAGGTTGCCCACCATCGCGCGGTGCGGGATCAGCGCGCCCTTGGGCGGGCCGGTGGTGCCGCTGGTGTAGATCAGCACGGCCCCGTCGTCGGCTTTCGTCGGCACGAGCGGAAAGCCGGTATCCAGCGAGCGGCGCTGCGCCTCCCACCCCAGGTCCGCCTGCGCCGCGGCGGCACCGACGCCGACGACACTGCGCAATGCAGGCGCGGACGCGCGCACCTGCGCCACGTTGGCGATGGAGCTCTCGTCGCAGATCGCCACCACGGCCTCGCTGTCCTGCAGGCGGTATTCCAGGGCCTCCGGCCCGAACAGCATCGACAGCGGCATGGCGACGGCGCCCATCTGCAGCACCGCCATGTACGCGATCGCGGTTTCGAAACGCTGCGGCATCACGATGGCGACGCGGTCGCCCTGCTTCACGCCCAGGCGCACGAGCAGGTTGCTCATCGCGTTGGCCTCGCGCTGCAGCTGCGCGAAGGTCAGGGTCGGCCGGGCGCCGTCCCCGTGCGCGCGGATCGCGACCCGCTCGCTCGCGTCGGCGCGCCGCGCCCAGCGCGTGCAGCAGGCCCGCGCGATGTTGAAGTCCGCCGGCACCTGCCAGCCGAAGCCGCGGTGCATCGCCGCCCAGTTGTCCCTGTGTTGACTGCCTCGCACGGTGGCGCCTCCTATGATCGGCTGAATGTACCAACCGGCCCGCGTCTCCCGCAGCGAGTTTGTCCCGATCCGCAACCTGCGCTACCACGTGCGGACCTGGGGCGAGCCGCGCGCGGGCGTGCCGCCGCTGGTGCTGGTGCACGGCTGGATGGACGTGGCCGCCTCGTGGCAGTTCGTGGTGGACGCGCTGGCGCAGCAGCGGCACGTGATCGCGCCGGACTGGCGCGGCTACGGCCTGACCGAAACGCCCCCGGTCGACAACTACTGGTTCCCGGACTACCTGGCGGACCTCGAATTCCTGCTCGATCACTACGCGAGCGCGACGCCGGTGGACCTGGTGGGCCACAGCATGGGCGGCAACATCGCGATGCTGTATGCAGGAACGCGCCCGGAGCGCATCCGCCGGCTGGTGAACCTCGAAGGCTTCGGCATGCCCGCGTCGCGCCCATCGCAGGCGCCGGGGCGCTATGCCAAGTGGATCGGCGAGCTCAAGGCCTTCCACCAGGGCGAGAAGGACCTCAAGACCTACGACGATGCCGCGGGCGTGGCGCGCCGCCTGATGAAGACCAACAGGCGGCTCACGCAGGACAAGGCGGACTGGCTGGCGCAGCACTGGGCGCGGCAGGCGGAAGACGGGCGCTGGCACATCCTGGGCGACCCCGCGCACAAGATCATCAACGCCAACCTGTTCCGCGTGGACGAGGTGCTCGAGATCTACAAGGCGATCCGCGCGCCGGTGCTGGCCGTGGAGGCCAGCGACGACAGCCTGGGGCAGTGGTGGCAAGGCCGCTTCACGCTGGCGGAGTACCACGAACGTCTGAAGGCGGTGTCCGACGTCCGGCTGGGCCGCATCGAGGACGCCGGACACATGCTCCACCACGACCAGCCTCATGCGCTGGCGCACCTGCTCGACGACTTTTTAGGTGCCTGAAGGGGCTGGCTCAGCAGGCGAAAAGGCCCTGCTGGGGCGAAATTCGTGAAATTTTGCGGACGCGGTGGCGAATGCAACCACTTGTACGTTTCTCCCCTTGCATGTGGGAGCTGTCCTACTCCATAGTCGGACATCTTCGATAAGGGGTGACTCTCATGTGGAAGTCGGGTGTGACGGCCCTTCTGGCGGCTGTAGTGATCAGTCCTGTGATGGCTCAGGTGGATGAGTTCGACCAGGGCATGGGCACCATGTGGGAAGTGCTGTGGCACCAGAGCGGCACCCCGACGCGCCTGGTCCGCTGGGAACAGGAAATGAAGGTGCGCGTCTTCGGCGTGAACCTGGCCACCCACAAGCAGCACACCCTGCAGGCCCTGCGCGATGTCGCCTTCGAGGCGGGCATCAAGATCGTCGACGTGAGCGACCGTCCCGATGCGGCCCAGGTGGCCAACGTCAGCGTCGAGATCGTGCCGGACTCGATGCTGGAAGAAAACCAGCCCTGCGTCACCTACCTGAATTTCCAGACCGAGACGAAGATCGACTCGGCGGCCGTGCAGCTGCGCAACCGTGATGCGTGGCGCTGCGCCTACCACGAGGCCATGCACGTCATGGGCGTGCGCGGCCATCCGGCCGGCAAGACCGTCCTGAGTTACTTCCCCACCAAGGTCGACGGGCTGCTGCCCCTGGACAAGGTGATGCTGCGCGGCTGGTACTCCCAGCGCATGCGCGGCGGCATGACGCCCTTCGAGGTGCTGCCGGTGCTGGCCGACGAACTGGTCAACAGCATGCCGGACAAGGAAAAGGCGATGGCCTCGCGCGACCGCTTCTTCCGCAACACGGTCGACCAGATGCAGGCCTTTGCCGACGGCAATGGCGACGTGCCCACCATCGTCAAGCGCTCCGGCAAGTCGACGTCCGAAGGCGTGCGCTTCGGCCGGATGGAAATGAGCTACTTCCTGGGCATCGCCTACCTGGAAGGCGTGAGCGTTCCGCAGGACTCGAACCAGGCGGTGCGCTGGCTGCAGCGGGCGGCCAACCTGGGCAGCCGCACCGCGGCGGCGCGGCTGGGCGCGGCGACGGCGCGCTGATCACGTCATTCCCGCGAAGGCGGGAA
>DATAGN010000536.1:0-10659 GCA_036263715.1 Ramlibacter sp. | reverse complement strand
GGCCGGCGAAGGACGCATCGGGCAGGTCTTCGGCCGTGGCCGAGGACCGCACGGCGAAGCTGGCCTTGGCGTTGCCCGCGCTCAGCTTCTCGAAAGCCGAGCGGATCTCCTGCTCCAGCGCCGGCGGAAAGGGCTGCGCCTCCAGCCAGCCGCGGATCTGCGCGCCGGCGGCAGCCAGCGCCCGCACGTCTTCGGTGTCGAGCGTCGCCAGGCGCTGGCGGATGCGCGCATCCAGTCCGTCGTGCTTGAGGAATTCGCGGAAGGCATGCGCCGTGGTGGCGAAGCCGGTGGGCACGCGCACGCCGTTCGGCAGCTGCGAGATCATTTCGCCGAGGCTGGCGTTCTTGCCGCCGACCGCCTCGACGTCGCTCATCCTCAGGTTCTCAAACGGAACGACCAGGGCGGTCGCGTCGAAACGTGCAGACATGGAAAGACTCCGGAAGTTGAAATCGGGTCTGCGCGCGCGCGCATGGCGTGCTGCCCCGCCGTGGGGCTTTGTGCTTGTTCGAGTGGGCTACGGCGGGTCATCAGCGCTGGAATTCGGATAATGGCCGGGATTGTAGGTCCCACATGCACACACGAACGGTCTTCTTCGTCTCCGACGGCACGGGCATCACGGCCGAAACTTTCGGCAACGCCATCCTCGCGCAATTCGAGTTCAAGCCGCGGCACGTGCGACTGCCCTTCATCGACAGCGTCGACAAGGCGCACCAGGTGGTGCGGCAAGTGAACCACACCGCGGAAACCGAAGGGCGTCGCCCGGTGGTGTTCACCACGCTGGTCAACGTCGAAGTGCTCCAGGTGATCGAGGAAGGCTGCCGCGCGATGGTGCTGGACATGTTCGGCACCTTCGTGCGGCCGCTCGAGATCGAGCTGGGCATGAAGTCCAGCCACCGCGTGGGCCGTTTCTCCGACGTGAGCAAGTCCAAGGAGTACCACGACCGCATCGAGGCCATCAACTTCAGCCTCGCGCACGACGATGGCCAGTCGAACCGCGACCTCGAGCAGGCGGACGTGATCCTGGTGGGCGTCAGCCGCAGCGGCAAGACGCCGACCTCGCTGTACCTGGCCATGCAGCACGGACTGAAGGCGGCGAACTACCCGCTGATCCCGGAGGACTTCGACCGCCGGCAGTTGCCCCCATCGCTCACCGCGCACCGCAAGAAGATCTTCGGCCTGACCATCCAGCCCGAGCGCCTGAGCGAGATCCGCAACGAGCGCCGCCCGAACTCGAAGTACGCCTCGCTGGAGAACTGCCGGCACGAAGTGGCGGAGGCCGAATCGATGATGCGGCGCGAGGGCATCCGCTGGCTGTCGACCACGACCAAGTCCATCGAGGAGATCGCCACGACCATCCTGCAGGAGATCCGGCCGGAGCGGCTGGAGTACTGATCTTCACGCCGTCCGGCCGGCGCGTCGGTCCATAGCCGACACCTAACGCGCCGATGGGTGCTTTCAATTGGGGACGGGCCCAACCTGCCTTATCCTTCATAGGCGCGCTTCATGGAAACGTGCTCAGCTATAGAGGAAAACAATGTCCCTGATCAATACCGAAATCCCGTCCTTCTCCGCCACCGCGTACCACAACGGCAAGTTCGTGCCGGTGACCGAGCAGAACTTCAAGGGCAAGTGGTCCGTCGTGGTGTTCTACCCGGCCGACTTCACCTTCGTGTGCCCCACCGAGCTGGGTGACCTGGCGGACAACTACGCCGAGTTCCAGAAGCTGGGCGCCGAGGTGTACGGCGTGTCCACCGACACCCACTTCACGCACAAGGCCTGGCACGACACCTCGGACACCATCAAGAAGGTGCAGTACCCGCTGGTGGGCGATCCGTCGCACCAGCTGGCCCGCTTCTTCCAGGTGCTGATCACCGAAGGTGAGGACACCGGCCTGGCGCTGCGCGGCACCTTCGTGATCGATCCGGAAGGCCGCATCAAGACGATCGAAGTGCACGACAACGGCATCGGCCGCGACGCCAAGGAAACGCTGCGCCGCCTGAAGGCCGCCCAGTACGTGGCCGCGCACCCGGGTGAAGTCTGCCCCGCCAAGTGGGAGCAAGGCGCCGAGACGCTGAAGCCCTCGCTCGACCTGGTCGGCAAGATCTAAGGTTGTTCACTGCGAAAAATCGCAAGCGATTTTTCGCAGTGGCTTGATCAGTGCGAGGAGGACCGGCAAAGCCGGATCCTCCTCGCAAGTGGGACCGCGCTGCATGCTATTCCGCGCGGTCCTCCAAGGCCCTGTCCGGGCCTTTTTCATTCCAGAACTCGAAGATAAGGAAGTCCCATGCTCGACCCCAACCTCAAAGCGCAGCTCGCGAATTATCTCGAGCGCATGACGCAGCCGGTGGAGATCACCGCCTGGCTGGACGACACGCAGGCCGCCGGTGAGATGCGGGCGCTGCTGAAGGACATCGGTGATGCGTCGAAGCTGGTGACCGTCACCGAGGCACCGGCGGGCAACCAGCGCACGCCCTCGTTCCAGATCAACCGCCCCGGCCAGGCCGGCGGCCCCACCTTCGCGGGACTGCCCATGGGCCACGAGTTCACCTCGCTGGTGCTCGCCCTGCTGCAGGTGGGCGGCTATCCGCCCAAGGTGGAACAGGCGCTGCTGGAGCAGATCCGCGCGCTCGATGGCGACTTCGAGTTCGAGGTGTATGTCTCGCTCACCTGCCACAACTGCCCGGACGTCGTGCAGGCGCTGAACCTGATGGCGGTGCAGAACCCGCGCATCAAGGCCACGATGATCGAAGGCGGCCTGTTCCAGGACGAGATCAAGGAACGCCAGATCATGGGCGTGCCGACGGTGTTCCTGAACGGCACCTTCTTCGACTCGGGCCGGCTGTCGCTGGAAGAGATCGTTTCCAAGATCGACAAGGCCGGCGCCGCGCGCGAAGCCGAGAAGATCTCGGCCAAGGCGCCATACGACGTGCTGATCGTCGGCGGTGGCCCCGCCGGTGCGGCGGCTGCGGTGTACGCGGCGCGCAAGGGCATCCGCACGGGCATCGCCTCCGAGCGCTTTGGCGGCCAGGTGCTGGACACGCTGGGCATCGAGAACTTCGTCTCGATCAAGGAGACCGAAGGACCCAAGTTCGCGCTCGCGCTCGAAGAACACGTGCGCACCTACGACGTGGACATCATGAACCTGCAGCGCGCCAAGGCGCTCAAGGCGGGTGACCTGGTGCAACTGGAACTGGAAAGCGGCGCGACGCTGAAGGCGAAGACGGTGATCCTCACGACCGGCGCGCGCTGGCGCAACATCAACGTGCCGGGCGAGAAGGAACTCAAGAACAAGGGCGTGGCCTATTGCCCGCACTGCGACGGCCCGCTGTACAAGGGCAAGCGCGTGGCGGTCATCGGCGGCGGCAATTCCGGGGTCGAGGCGGCGATCGACCTGGCCGGCATCGTGGCGCACGTGACGCTGGTGGAGTTCGACAGCAAGCTCAAGGCCGACGAGGTGCTGCAGAAGAAGCTGCGCTCGCTGCCGAACGTGGACGTGATCGTGAATGCGCAGACCACGGCGATCACCGGCGACCAGAAGGTCGACGGCCTGACCTACAAGGACCGCGCCACCGGCGAGGAAAAGCGCGTGGACCTCGAAGGTGTCTTCGTGCAGATCGGCCTCGTCCCCAATACCGAATGGTTGAAGGGCTCGCTGGAGCTGTCGAAGTTCGGCGAGATCGTCGTGGATGCGCGCGGGCAGACCTCGATGCCGGGCGTCTTCGCGGCGGGTGACTGCACGACGGTGCCTTACAAGCAGATCATCATCGCCGCCGGCGAAGGTGCGAAGGCAGCGTTGAGTGCCTTCGACCATTTGATCCGCAGCTGAGGACGAAGGGCCCTCCGGGGCCTTTCTTTTCGCCCACAATGGCTGGATCACCACCGAGCGACCCCTCCGAACCATGCAAGGCGATCCGCAAGTCATCCAGCATCTCCAGGCGCAACTGAAGAACGAGCTGACGGCCACCAACCAGTACTTCCTGCACTACAGGATCCTCAAGCACTGGGGGTTCACCAAGCTCGCGAAGAAGGAGTACGAGGAGTCGATCGGCGAGATGAAGCACGCCGACAAGCTGATGGAGCGCATCCTCTTTCTCGACGGGCTGCCCAACCTGCAGGACCTGGGCAAGCTGATGATCGGCGAGGACGTGCCGGAGATCCTGAACTGCGACCTGCAGAGCGAGCGCGGCGCCCAGGCGACCGTGAAAGCCGGCATCGCCCACTGTGAGAACGTGCGCGACTACATCTCCCGCGAGATCCTGGAGCGCATCCTCGAGGACACCGAGGAGCACATCGACTACCTCGAGACGCAGCTGGACCTGCTGAACAAGGTCGGCTTGCAGAACTACCTGCAGTCGGCGATGGGCGAACCTTCCTGAATCGTCATCCCCGCGGCGGCGGGATCCAGAGCTTCGAGTGCGGCCCCGCGGGGCCGCTTTCTTTTGGGAGCCCTGGATCCCCGCCTCCGCGGGGCTGACGAGATGCGCACCTCCGCAGGGTCGCCGATGCAAATGGGAGAGATTCGCATTCAGATATAGAATCACGGCCGACCCGATCCGGCCAGCCACCGCGTTCCCAGCGCCAGCCAGCCTTCCACACCGACGCCCGCAGCCGCGGGCCACCCTGGAGGCCACCTTGGCGCAACGCCCTTCTTCCGACGCCGCCCTGCTCCCGCTCGGCGCCTTCCTGCTTGCCGCTTCTGCCGGCGCCTGGCCGCAGGCCGCCCCCGAAGGGCGGGTCCTGCCCACGGTGACCGTGCGTGAACGGGCCGCCGCACCCCAGGCCAAGAACGACCTGCGCACGCGCCGCACCACCATCGGCAAGGGCGAACAGGACGTCAAGGACATCCCGCAATCGGTGACGATCCAGACCGAGCGCCTGATCGACGACCGCAACCTCGACGACTTCCGCGAGGTGCTGAAGAACACCGCCGGCGTCACCTTCCAGGCCGGCGAAACCGGCGAGGAGGACGTGCGCCTGCGCGGCTTTTCGCTGCAGCAGGCCGGCGACATTTACCGGGACGGTTTGCGCGACGCGCCGCTGTACGAGCGCGACACCTTCAACGAAGACCGCATCGAGGTGCTCAAGGGCTCCGCCTCCATGCTGTTCGGCAAGGGCTCCACCGGCGGGGTCGTCAACCAGGTGAGCAAGCAGCCCTTCCTGATGACGCAGCACGAGGTGGACTACACGCTCGGCACCGGCCACCTGCACCGCCTGACCGGCGACTTCAACTTCGTCACCGGCGAGAACGCCGCCTTCCGCCTGAACGCGCTGGTGCACGACGCCGACAACCGGGGCGCGCGACAGAAGAAGCTGGGCATCGCACCCACGTACCGATGGGGCATCGGCACGCGCGACGAGTTCTCGGCGAGCCTGTACCACCTGCAGATCGAAGGCCGGCCGCTGTACAACCACCCGTGGTTCCTGAGCGAAGGCACGCGCGGGAACGTGCTCACCACCCTGCCCGCCCGCAACTACTACGGCGCGGCCAACGACCGCAACGACACCGGCGCCGACATCCTGACGCTGACGCACCTGCACCGCTTCGACGGCGACGGCCAGTTGAAGACGCAGCTGCGGCATGGCCGCTACGAGCGCGACCTCGTGGCCAGCGCGATCGGCTTTGCCGCCGGCACCACGCCGGCGAACCTGAACGCGAACACGGTCCTGAACCGCACGAACAAGGCGCGCATCGGCGAGAGCAGGCTCACCCAGCTGACCAGCGACTACGCCGGGACGATCGATTTCGGCGGCCGCAAGCACCAGTTGCTGGCCGGCGTCGACCTCTACCACGACGACGCGACACGCAACCAGAATTACGGCGGCAACCTGGCAGCCCCGCCGCGCACCCGCGTGGGCGCTCCCGACGACGGCGGCATGCGTCCCGACAACGGGTTCGTGCCGCCGCTGAACACCTTCCGCGCGCAGGACGTCGGCGTGTACGCCCAGGACACCATCCCGCTCACTTCGACCCTCAAGGCCGTGGCCGGCCTGCGCTTCGACCACTTTCGCGCGAAGTACCGCACCGCTGCTGGCGTGGACACCAGCGCGCGCAGCGAGAACCTGTGGTCGCCGCGCGTGGGCCTGATCTACCAGCCCACCGAGCTGAGCTCCTACTACGCTTCCTTCGGCACCTCGTACAACACCTCCGGCGACACGTACCAGTTCGCGAATCCGGGTGCCACGACGACGCGCGCGGCGAACACGCCCGCCGAGAAGAGCCGCAACCTGGAGGTCGGCGGCAAGTGGGAACTGTTCGAGCGCCGCGCGCTGGTCGGCGTCGCGGCCTTCTACAGCGAGAAGTACAACGAGCGCAACACCGACGCCGACTCCGCCGCCACGCAGGAACTGCTGTCCGGCAAGCGCCATGCCGCCGGCATGGAGTTCAACCTGGCCGGCCGCATCGACACGCGCTGGGACATCTTCTTCAACCACACCTGGATCCCCGACGCGGAGATCGACGAGAGCAACGTGGCGCCGAACGCGGCGGGCACCGGCGCGCAGGTCAAGGGCGACCGCCCCGCCCTCACGCCGCGCCACAGCGGCAGCCTGTGGACCACCTACCGCGTGCTGCCCAAGCTGCGCCTGGGCGTCGGCATGGCCTACCGCAGCGCGCAGAACCCCGAAGGCGCGCGGCACGCCACCGCCCGCGGCTTCGCCACCTTCGACGCGATGGCGGAATACACCTTCGACGACAACTGGTCGGCCAAGCTGAACGTCACCAACGTGGCCGACAAGCTGTACGCCGATGCCCTGTACCGCGGCTTCTACACGCCGGGCGCCCCGCGGCGCGTGGAGCTGACGGTCAAGGCCATGTTCTGAAAGCCTTCGCATGCTGCTGCACCTGAAGAACATCCTGCGCCCCGACGAACTCGCGCAAGCCCGCGCGCTGCTCGCCGACGCCGCGCCCTGGGTGGACGGGCGCAGCAGCGCGGGCGCGCAAGCCGCGGGCCGCAAGAACAACGAGCAGCTCGCGGCCGACAGCCCCGAGGCCGCGCAATTGCGTGCGCTGGTGCTCGCCGCCTTGCAGCGCGATGCGGTGTTCTTCTCCGCGGCCTTGCCGCGCAAGATCTTCAACCCCCTGTTCAACCGCTACGGCGGATCGCACGACCATTACGGCGCCCACATCGACGGCGCCGTGCTGCATTCGCGCCATCCCGCGCAATGGGTGCGCACGGACCTGTCGTGCACCCTCTTCCTGGCGGATCCCGGCGAGTACGAAGGCGGCGAGCTCGTGATCCGGCAAGCGCAGGGCGAGCAGCGTTTCAAGCTGCCCGCCGGTGACCTGCTGCTGTACCCGGGCTCGACGCTGCACGAGGTGACGCCGGTCACCCGCGGCACGCGCCTGGCCAGCTTCTTCTGGGTCGAGAGCATGGTGCGCAGCGGCGATCAGCGCCGGCTGCTGTTCGACATGGACATGGCGCTGCTGAAGCTGCGCGCACGAGGCGACGACGACGCTGCCGTCGTGCAGCTCACGGGCACGTACCACAACCTGCTGCGCATGTGGGCCGACACGTGAGGCCGGCGCTCGAACCGCTACCCGCAGGCATCGCGCGCCTGGCCGACTACGAGGCGCATGCGCGCGCCCGGCTGTCGCCCGAGGCCTGGTCGTACTTCGGCGCGCACGCGGGAGACGGGATCACGACGCGCTCCAACCGGGACGCCTGGGACGCATTGCGCCTGCTGCCGCGCGTGCTGGCGGGCGTGAAGAGCGTCGACACCAGCAGCGAGCTGTTCGGCCGCAGCATGCGATGGCCGGTCCTCGTGGCGCCCATGGCCTTGCAGAAGCTTGCCCATGCCGATGGAGAACTGGCAATGGCCCTGGCAGCGTCGTCGCTCGAGGCCGGCTTCATCCTGGGCAGCCAGTCCAGCACGGCCATCGAAACGGTCGCCGCGGCCTTCGGCACGGCGCCGGCGCGCGGACCCTTCTGGTTCCAGCTCTACCTGCTGCCCGATCGCGGCGCTACGCTGGAGCTCGTGCGGCGCGCCGAACGTGCGGGCTGCGAAGCGCTGGTGCTGACGGTGGATGCCGGCGCACGGGCAGCACGCACGCTGAACCTGCCGCCCGGCGTGTCCACGGTGAACCTGCCGCCGCAGCCGGCGCCGCAGTCGCTGCCCGAACTGCTGGCGCAAGCGCCGGGCTGGGACGATGTCGCCTGGCTGCGCGCGCAGACGCGGCTGCCCGTGCTGCTCAAGGGCGTGCTGCACCCCAGCGACGCGAAGGAGGCCGTGCGGCAAGGCGTCGCCGGCCTGATCGTCTCCAACCATGGCGGCCGCGTCCTCGATGGCGCAGCGGCGACTGCTACGGCGCTGCCCGCGGTGGTCGACGCGGTTGCTGCAGCACTGCCGGTGCTGGTGGACGGCGGAATCTACCGCGGCACCGACGTGCTCAAGGCGCTCGCCCTGGGCGCTCGCGCCGTCCTCGTCGGCCGGCCCTTGCTGTGGGCGCTGGCAACCGCCGGTGCCGCGGGTGCGGCGCACGCCCTGCGGCTGCTGCGCGACGAACTCCAGCTCGCAATCGCGCAATGCGGCGCGGGCAGCGTCGGGCAGCTCAGCCGCGACCTTTTTCCTGCCCCCGATTGACCTGGCGCAATGAACGGCATTGCAAATGCGAAGGATTCGCATTTATACTCACGCCAGATTTTCAGCAACCGCCAGCCAAACCCGACTGCCATGATCGTCTGCGTCTGCCACCGCGTCTCCGACCGCGAAATCGCCCGCCACGCGCGGGCCGGCATGAACTTCGACGAGATCCAGTTCGAACTCGGTGTTGCCACGCAATGCGGCCAGTGCGAAACCTGCGCCCGCGACGTCGTGGCCCAGTGCAGTGCCATCCACCCGGTCGCGGCCGTGGATTGCAAGCCGCGCACCGTGCAGCTCGCTCCCCGCATCCAGGAGAGTGCAGCATGGCCTTCTTCCTCGCCCTTGGCAGCAGCCTGATCCTCGTCATCGCCGCTGCCCGGTGGGCAGTGGGCAGCAACGAGACATGACGCAAGCGTCTCTGCCTTCCAGTCCGGTGAGCCCCTCCCGCCGCAACCTGCTGATCGCCGGCGGCGTCGTCCTCCTGCACGTTGGCGCGCTGTACGCACTGCAAAGCGGCTTGCTGCGTCGGGCCGTCGAAGTGATCGTGCCGGTGGCGGTGGTCACGGAGATGATCACCCCGCCGGCGCCCCAGGTGGAGCCGCCTGCCCAGCCGAGGCCGCAGGTGCCAACGCAACCACAACCGCAAGCGCAACCGCAGGCGCGCGCACCCGAGCCACGCAAGGCGGCGCCCGTCCCCCCGGCGCCGCGCCCGCTGGCCGCACCGAGCCTGCCGCCCGTGCCGAGTGCGCCCCTGGGGGTCACGGAGCCGCAGCCCGCACCGCCGCCCATCACGGCACCGGTCGCCGTCGCGCCGGCGCCGCCCGCACCCGCCCCAGCACCACCCGCCCCGGCACCACCCGTCCCGGCACCACCCGCCCCGGCGCCCGCCCGCGTGGAACTGCCCTCCAGCAACGCCGAACACCTGCAGAACCCGCCGCCGGTGTATCCGCCGGCCAGCCGCCGGCTGGGCGAACAGGGCACGGTGCTCCTGCGGGTGCTGATCGGCCCCGACGGCAGCGTGCAGGACCTTCAGTTGAAGCGTTCCAGCGGCTACGACCGCCTCGACCGCAGTGCGCAGGACGCCGTGCGCAAATGGCGCTTCGTCCCCGGCAGGCTCGGCGGCGTGCCTGCGGCCATGTGGCACGACCAGCCCGTGGGCTTCGACCTCCAACAACAATGAAAGCACAACCATGAACACCGAATTCGGACTCGCCCATCTCTGGAGCCAGGGCGACATCGTCACCAAGGGCGTCGCCGTCATCCTGCTGGCGATGTCGCTGGCCTCCTGGATCGTGATCATCGTGAAGGCGCTGGACCTGCGCCGGCATGCCCGCGAGGCACGCAACATCGAGAGCTTCTGGCACGCCGCGGACTTCGCCGACGGCCTGAACAAGCTCGGCACCGATCCCGCCAACCCGTTCCGCGCCCTGGCGCTCGAAGGCCGCGAAGCCGCCGCCCACCACAACGCGCAGCCGCAACTGCACGACCAGCTCGGCGCCAGCGAGTGGCTCACGCGCACCATGCGCAATTCCATCGACGAGTCCACCGCGCGCCTGCAGTCCGGGCTGGCGGTGCTCGCCTCGGTGGGCTCCACCGCCCCTTTCGTGGGCCTGTTCGGCACCGTCTGGGGCATCTACCACGCGCTGCTGGCCATCGGCACCGCGGGCCAGGCCACGATCGACAAGGTCGCCGGGCCGGTTGGCGAGGCGCTGATCATGACGGCACTGGGCCTGGCAGTCGCCATCCCGGCGGTCCTGGGCTACAACGCGCTGGTGCGTGGCAACAAGGGCGTGCTGTTCAAGCTCAATCGCTTCGCGCACGACCTGCATGCCTACTTCGTCACCGGCGCGCGCGTCTCCGGCAACGGCGCGACGAAAGTGGTGGCGATGAAGAAGGGAAGCTGAGCATGGCCTTCGGCACGCAGGACGACACCGACGAAGTGATGAACGAGATCAACATGACGCCGCTGGTGGACGTCATGCTGGTGCTGCTGATCATCTTCATGATCACCGTGCCTGTGATGAAGCATTCCGTGGACATCGACCTGCCCCGCGCGAGTGCTTCGCCGCAGGACGCCAG
>DATAGN010000535.1:0-5613 GCA_036263715.1 Ramlibacter sp. | reverse complement strand
GACGTGCTGGCGCGCGAGCTCGGGCTGGATCCCGCTGCACTCCGGAGCGACCAGGGTGCGGCGCTCTTCGCCGGCAACGCCGTGCCCGAGGGCGCGGACCCGCTGGCGCAGGCCTATGCCGGCCACCAGTTCGGCGGCTTTTCACCGCAGCTGGGCGACGGCCGCGCGCTGCTGCTGGGCGAAGTGGTGGACACGCGCGGCCAGCGGCGCGACATCGCCTTCAAGGGTTCGGGGCGGACGCCGTTCTCGCGCGGCGGCGACGGCAAGGCCGCCGTGGGTCCGATGTTGCGCGAAGTCCTGATCGGCGAGGCGATGCACGCACTCGGCATTCCGACGACGCGCGCCTTGGCCGTGGCCGCCACCGGCGAGCCGGTGGTCCGCGAGCAGATCCTGCCCGGCGCCGTGCTCACGCGCGTGGCCGCCAGCCACCTGCGCGTGGGCACCTTCCAGTTCTATGCGGCGCGCGAGGAGCTCGACAAGCTGCAGCAGCTCGCCGATTACGCGATCGCGCGGCATGACCCGGACCTGGCGGGCAGCGACGGCCGCAATCTGGCCCTGCTCGAACGGGTCATGCAGCGGCAGGCGCGGTTGATCGCGCAGTGGATCAACGTCGGCTTCATCCACGGGGTGATGAACACCGACAACATGACGCTGTCCGGCGAAACGATCGACTACGGCCCCTGCGCCTTCATGGAGGCGTACGACCCGCAGGCGGTGTTCAGCTCCATCGACCACAACGGCCGCTATGCGTACAGGAACCAGCCGGGCATCGCGCAATGGAACCTGGCGCGCCTGGCCGAGACCTTGCTGCCGCTGATCGCCGAGGATGACAGCGAGAAAGCCGTCGCCCGGGCGATCGAGCAGGCCACGGAAGTCCTCAACCGTTTCGGCGGCCTCTACGAGGCGGCGCTGCTGCAAGGCCAGCGTGCCAAGCTGGGGCTGCCCGTGGGCGGCGACGCGGAAGCCGATTCGGCGCTGGCCAAGGAGTGGCTGGACCTGCTGCTGGAGCACCAGGTGGACTTCACCCTCGGCTGGCGGCGCCTGGCCGATGCGGCCCTGGGCAACGACGGTGCCTTGCGCTCGCTTTTCCCCGAATCGCAGGCGATCAATCCGTGGCTGGCCCGGTGGCAGGCGCGCTGCCAGGCAGATGGCGGGGTCGCGCCGAACGAGCGCGCCGCGCGCATGCGGCAAGCGAACCCGTGGATCATCCCGCGCAACCACCGGGTCGAGGAGGCACTGCAGGCGGCCACCGGCGGCGACCTGGCACCGTTCAACGCCTTGCTGGCTGCGATCCGCAATCCGTACGAAGAAACCGCGGACAACGCGAAGTACGCGCAGCCGGCGCCGGCGGCGGTGACGGCGAGCTACCAGACCTTCTGCGGCACCTGAAGGCAGCGGCCCGGGCCGCATTGCCTCAGTGCCTGAACTGAAGCAGCACCAGCCAGGGCCGGCGGCTCAGGTGGTCGCCGCACGAAAGCCCCCAGCGCGGGCAGTCCGCGCGCGGCGCCGCGTCGCTGATGTACTGGTCGCTCAGCACCTTGCGGGCGTTCAGCGTCAGGTGCGACAGCGTCACGGAGTGCACCACGTTGCCGCCGATGATCTCCAGCTTGGCGTCGCCGCCTTCGTCGGAACGGACCACCAGGTCGCAATGCATCGGGAAGCCCTGGGCCGCGCTGCGCGCAGCCATCGCCGCCGACAGTGCTTCGAAGCGACCCGTGCCGGCCGTGCTCGCCCGCGTCGCGCACAGCAGGTCGCCGGCGCGCGGGCGCGTGGTGGCCAGGTCGCAGGCGCGCCAGGCGTGGGTGGCAGGGCGGCCGGCCGGTTCGGCGGCGGACGCATCCAGCGCCGCCCGCACGTAGTCCGCGTGGCTGCCGGAGAACTCGAACTCGGCGCGCGAGAAGCCGGCGGTCTTGATGACGTGGCTGATGAACGCCGCGGACCACGGCGTGTCGACGATCGCGGCGCGCAGGAGCGACTCGCGCACCGCGACGTCCAGGCGGCTGCCCTCGGCGGCGGCACTGGCTGCGGCACGCGCGGCTTCCGAGCGCGCCATGCGCCCGATGCTGGTGGTCAGCACCGCCGGGTCGCCTTCGGACACCGCGCGCCAGAAGCCCGCCACGCGCTCCCAGGCGGCCTGGCCGCCGTTGCGGGTGGATTCCGCTTCGTTGTGGCCCAGCCGGAACAAGCCCCCACTGCGCTCGATGGTTTGGCCGCCGAACAGCTCGTGCTGGCGACGTGCTTCTTCGATCGCGACGCGGATGCGCGCGTCGGTGGGAGCGCGCCGCGCCGTCGACGTGCAAAGGGCGGTGGCGGCGTTGGCGTCCGCCAGCACAGCGCCGGTGCAAAGCAGCAGGGGGGTGACGGAGCGAAGCAGGCGGAACGTCATGCGCGATTGTGTGCAGACAGGGCGCCAGTGCGGGTGCACTTCCACCTCGTCCTCCTGGGGCTGGCGGGGTGGACCTCCGGCGGAGCGAGGCAAGCTCTCTGCGGGTTAACCCCGCTCCCGCGCCATAACAGCACGTTAAGGACGGCCGACGAAAAGTGAGGCGACAAGCTGCCTTGGCACTCCTAGCATGAATCCCGTTCCGCTCACCCGGCATTCAGACAAGGAATCGAGGCAGAGATGAATTTCGAAGTCAGACCGCTCGCCAGCGCGCTGGGCGCCGAAATCGTGGGACTGGACATGTCCCGGCCCGTCGACGAAGAAACGCAGGCGCAGCTGCGCAAGGCGTGGCTGCAGCACCTGGTGCTGCTCTTTCGCGGCCAGAAGCTTTCGCCGGAGAACCTGATCGCGTTCAGCCGGCGCTTCGCCAAGCCGCACACGCACGAGAACTACGAATCGGAGTTGCGGCACCCGGAGCATCCCGAGATCCTGCTGGTGAAGGCCCGCGAGGTGGCGGGGCGCAAGACGCGTTTCGGCGAGCAGTGGCATTCGGACATGTCCTTCACCACCCAGCCCGCGCTGGCGTCGGTGCTGTATGCCAGGCGCATGCCCCCGGTGGGCGGTGATACCTGCTGGGCCAACATGTACCTGGCCTACGAGACCCTGTCCCGGCCCATGCAGCAGTTCCTGGAAGGCCTGGAGGTGGTGCACGACCTCAACTTCGGCAAGACGCACCAGGACCGCCCCTTCGAGCTGCTGGCGGAAAGCCGCAAGCGCAATCCCGCGGTGCGGCAGCCGGCTGTTCGCGTGCATCCGGAGACGGGCCGCAAGGCGTTGTTCGTCAGCGAATGGGCCTGCCCCCAGTTCGTGGGCATGACGCGGGAAGAAAGCCAGCCGATCCTGGAGATGCTGTTCCGCCATTCCACGCAGCCGCAGTTCCAGTTCCGCCAGCAGTGGAAGCCCGACGACCTGCTGATCTGGGACAACCGCTGCACGGTCCACCTGGCGCTGGGGGACTACGCGGACTTCGGCGCGCGCGAGCTGATGCGGACCTCGCTGGTGGGCGAGGCCAGCGGAGCGGTGTTGACCAAGGCCGAATACGCGGGTGCGTACCAGTGATGTCCTCCGTTGCATCGTCCCGGGAGCTACCCGCATGAGTGCCGTCCTCGAGCCGACTTCCGCGTCCGACACCGCAATGCCCAACCTGGACGTCGGGCCGTACCTGCGGGGCGAGCCCGGCGCACTGGAGAAGCTGGCGCGTGAATTGCGGGTGGTCTGCGAAGAGGTCGGTTTCTTTTCCATCGAGAACCACGGCGTTCCGGAAGAAGTGATCCAGCGCGGCTTCGCGGCATCGAAGCGCTTCCACTCGCTGCCGATCGAGCGGAAGATGGAGATCCCGCTGAACTCCGACAACGTGGGCTACATGCCGGTGAACGCCAGCATGCAGCGGCACTCGCAGGTCGAGAAGGCGCGCAAGCCGAACTACAACGCCTCTTTCTTCTGCAAGATCGACCGCGGCCCGGACGATCCCCACGTGCGCGCCAAGGTGCCCTTCATGGGCATGAACCAGTGGCCGCGCGACCTGCCCGGATTCCGCGAGGATGTGATCGCCTACCAGAACGCCGTGCGCTCGCTGGGGCAGCGGATGCTGCCGGTCGTGGCCCGCTCGCTGGACCTGCCGGCCGACTTCTTCGCCCCTTACTTCGACCCGCCCCAGCTGTCGCTGCGCATGCTGCATTACCCGGTGCGCGACGACGCGGAGCCCGACCAGTACGGCACCGGCGCCCACACCGACGCGGGCTTTCTCACCTTCCTGATGCAGAACGGCGTGGGCGGGCTGCAGGTCCGGCGCACCGACGGCACCTGGTTCGATGCTCCCGTGCTGCCCGGCAAGTTCGTGGTGAACACGGGCGACATGCTGCGGCGCTGGACCAACGAGCGCTTCCTGTCGACGCCGCACAAGGTGCTCAACGCATCGGGAACGGACCGGTACTCGATCGCGCTGTTCTTCGACACCAACCTGGACCAGGTGATGGAGTGCCTGCCGACCTGCCAGGATGCGGCCCACCCGCCCAAGCACGCGCCGATCACCTACCGCTCCTACCTCACCGAGTTCCTCAATGCCAACTACTTCAACCGCCAGAAAGCCTCCTGACGTGCAGGAGCCGGTGCTCGTCTGGGGCGGCGGCGCCATCGGCGGCACGATGGCCGCCTGGTGGGCGCGTGCCGGCGTTCCCGTGCTGATGGTCGACGTCCAGCAGGACCACGTGGAGGCCTGCCGCACGCGCGGGCTGCGCATCGAGGGACCGGTGGACGAGTTCGTCCAGGTCGTGCAGGCCGTCACGCCCGGCGAGCTGAAGGCGCTGCCGCACCGGCAGTACCGGCAGGTGGTGCTGGCGGTGAAGGCGCTGGCGACCGAGGCAGCCCTGCAGGACCTGATCCCCTACCTGGCCGATGACGGGGCGGTGCTGTCGGCGCAGAACGGGCTGAACGAAGTCGTGATCGCGCGGACCATCGGCGCGCAGCGGACGCTCGGCTGCTTCGTCAACTTCGCCGCCGACTGGGTGGAGCCGGGCCGCATCCTGTTCGGCAGTCGCGGCACAGTGGCGCTCGGTGAGCTGGATGGCCAGGTTCGCCCTCGCACGCAGCGGATGCACGAGCTGCTCCAGTGCTTCGAGCCGGATGCGATCCTGTCCACCAACATCTGGGGCCACCTCTGGGGCAAGCTCGGTTACCTGTCGATGGTGTATGCCACGGCGCTGACGAACGAGTCGATGCTGGCGAATTTCGAGGATGCCAGCCGGCGCGACGTGTTCATCGGCCTGGCGCGCGAGACCATGGCCGTGGCGAGAGCGCGTGAGGTGCGTCCCATCGGCTTCTCGGGCTTCGACCCGCTGGCCTTCGCGCAGGAGTCGCCCCGGACCGCCGCCCAGGCATCCCTGGCGGCGCTGTGCGAGTTCCGCCGCAAGAGCGCCAAGACCCACTCCGGCATCTGGCGCGACCTCGCCGTTCGCAAGCGCCGCACCGAAGTCGACTCGCAGATCGGACTCATCGTCGAGATGGGCGAAGAGGCGGGTATCCCCACGCCCATGCTGCGAAACCTGACCCGCCTGATCCACGAGGTGGAAGAGGGTCGCCGCGTCCAGTCTCCCGAAACCTTCCAGGCCCTGGCCGAAACATGCCGACAAGCTACGACTTCAACGGCCGCGTAGCCCTGGTGACGGGCGCGG
>DATAGN010000534.1:0-8468 GCA_036263715.1 Ramlibacter sp. | reverse complement strand
CCGCGCGGGCCCGCAGTGGCAACGGCGAGAACAGGGCCGCGAGGTCCGACAAGGAGACAACCCCATGGAGATGACCGATAGACACCGGGAGTACTGGCAGAAGAACCTGCGCATCACCGGCATCCTGCTGGCGATCTGGTTCTTCGTGACCTTCGTGGTCGGCTACTTCGCCCGCGACCTGAGCTTCAACTTCTTCGGCTGGCCTTTCAGCTTCTGGATGGGCGCCCAGGGCGCGCTCGTGATCTATGTGCTGATCATCTGGTACTACGCGCGGTACATGAACCGGCTGGACCAGGAATACGGCGTCGCCGAGGAGGAGTGAGACCATGGCCACCCTTTCACCCGAACAGGCGGCTCCTGCCGCAAGCGGCGGCGCCGCGGCGAACGCCGCGTTCCGCAAGCAGCTGAACAAGGTCTACGGCTTCTACACCGGCGGCTTCGTCCTCTTCGTCGTGGTGCTTGCCGTCCTGGAGCAGATGGGCCTGAACCGCGACTGGATCGGCTTCATCTTCCTGCTCGCCACCATCGGCCTGTATGCCGGCATCGGCATCATGAGCCGCACCACGGATGCAGCGGAGTACTACGTGGCCGGCCGCCGCGTACCGGCCGTCTACAACGGCATGGCCACCGGCGCCGACTGGATGTCCGCCGCCTCGTTCATCGGCATGGCGGGCACGCTGTACCTCACCGGCTACAGCGGCCTGGCGTTCATCATGGGATGGACCGGCGGCTACTGCCTGGTGGCGCTGTTCCTCGCGCCCTACCTGCGCAAGTTCGGCCAGTTCACCATTCCCGACTTCCTGGGCGAGCGCTACGGCGGCAACGTGCCACGCTTCATCGGCATCGTCGCGGCGATCCTGTGCTCCTTCACGTACGTGGTGGCGCAGATCTACGGCGTCGGGCTGATCACCGCCCGGCTGACCGGCGTCGACTTCGCGATCGGGATTTTCCTGGGCCTGGGCGGCATCCTGGTGTGCTCCTTCCTCGGCGGCATGCGCGCGGTGACCTGGACGCAGGTGGCGCAGTACATCATCCTGATCATCGCGTACCTGATCCCCGTGGTCTGGCTGTCGGTCAAGCAGACCAACGTTCCCGTCCCGCAGCTGGTCTACGGCTACCAGATGGAGAAGGTGACCGCGCGCGAGGCGCAGCTGATCGCCGATCCCAAGGAGCAGGAGGTGCGCAAGGTCTATGGCGACCGCGCCAAGGCCCTGGACGCGAAGATCAAGGACCCGCGCAATGCGCTGGCCGCCGACCGCGCCGCCGCCGAGAAGAAGGTGGCGGACCTGCAGGCGGCCAATGCGCCGGTCGCGCAGCTGGACGCCGCGCGCAAGGAGCTCGCGGCCGTGCCGAAAGACGAGGCGGCAGCCGTGAAGGCCTGGACCACCGCGAAGACGGGGGCCGAGGCGAAGGACAAGCCCCTGGGCGGCATGCCTCGCCACGGCCAGATCTTCTCGGGGGACCCCAACGGCGACGCGGCCGCCAAGACCGCGTACGACACCTCGCGGCGCAACTTCCTCGCGCTGATCTTCTGCCTGATGGTGGGCACGGCGGCGCTGCCGCACATCCTGATGCGCTACTACACGACGCCCAGCGTCAAGGAGGCGCGCAGCTCGGTCACCTGGTCGCTGTTCTTCATCTTCCTGCTGTACTTCACGGCACCGGCGCTGGCGGTGCTGGTGAAGTACGAGATGTTCAGCACCGTCGTGGGCAGTTCGTTCAACAACCTGCCGTTCTGGATATCCGCCTGGAACAAGGTGGATCCGACGCTGCTGTCCGTGGTCGACCTGAACAAGGACGGCATCCTGCAGTTCGGCGAGATCACCATCGGCGGCGACATCGTGGTGCTGGCGACACCGGCGATCGGCGGCCTGCCGTACGTGATCTCGGGGCTGGTCGCGGCCGGCGGCCTGGCCGCGGCGCTGTCCACGGCGGACGGCCTGCTGCTGACGATCGCCAACGCGCTGTCGCACGATCTCTACTACAAGATGATCGACCCGAACGCGCCCACGGCGCGCCGCGTGATGCTGTCGAAGATGCTGCTGCTGGTGGTCGCGGTCGCCGCGGCGCTGGTGGCGATGCAGAAACCGGCGGACATCCTGTTCCTCGTTTCCGCGGCGTTCTCGTTCGCCGCCTCTGCCTTCTTCCCGGCCCTGGTGCTGGGGATCTTCTGGAAACGGGCAACCGGCATCGCGGCGTCGCTCGGCATGGTGGCCGGCCTGGGCATCACGCTGTACTACATGTCGCAGACCCAGCCGTGGCTGCGCAGCGTGTTCGGCGTCACCTCGCCGATCGCCGACAACATCTGGTGGGGCATCCAGCCGATCTCGGCCGGCATCTTCGGCGTGCCGCTGGGCTTCGCGGTGATCATCATCGTGAGCCTGATCACCCCTGCGCCCGACAGGAACACGCAGGAGCTCGTGGAGCACGTGCGCTACCCCGAACTGCGCGGAACCGCTGCCCGCGGCGCCTGACGCCGCACCTCGCGTGTCCGAAGCCCCGGAGCCTCTCCGGGGCTTTTTTCATGGATGCGTGACGAAGATCCAGCCGCGCTCGCACTTGCGGCAGCACACGTCGACTTCCTGCATCCGGGGCCGATGGCCGACGATGCGGAAGCGCCCGTAATCGCCGCATTGCGGACAGCTCGCCTGGTTGGCGGCCTGCTCGGCGCGCATCAGCAGGAACAGGTAGCGGCGCAGCGCCCAGATGCCGATGCCCGCGCAGGCGACGACGAACATCGCGTTGACGAACTGCGCGTCACCATTGGCGCCGCGGAAGGCCTCCATGCTGCCCACGAGCCCGATCGCGCTCAGGAAGGCCAGCACCATGTGCGCGTGGCTGGAGAGGAGCTGGCGCTCGTACCACTTGCGAAAGCCGATGCGCTTGACACTGTCGATGTGGCGGTTGTCCATGGAGACCTCACGATGGCACGACCTGATTTTGCGCATGGCCGGCGGGCGCCGCGTGTCCGCATCCATTGATGATCGGATGAAAGGTGCCCAGGCTCCTAGGGATTGTCCCGATCCGCGCAGGCGCGGCGAGTCAGGCCCGCGTCAGACCCTCGCCCAACACTCGCGGCTCCCGCAACCAAGGAGACAAAATGGCAACAGCATCCGCCGGTACGAGCGTGGGAACCGCTGCCGCGGCCCCGCCGATGACCCGCGAGGAGAAGAAGGTCATCTTCGCTTCATCGCTCGGCACGGTGTTCGAGTGGTACGACTTTTACCTGTACGGTTCGCTTGCCGCCGTGATCGGCGCGCAGTTCTTCTCGGGGCTGGACCCGACCTCCGCGTACATCTTCGCGCTGCTGGCGTTCGCCGCCGGCTTCCTGGTGCGCCCCTTCGGCGCCATCGTGTTCGGCCGCCTGGGCGACATGATCGGCCGCAAGTACACCTTCCTGGTGACCATCCTGATCATGGGCGCGTCGACCTTTGTCGTCGGCCTGCTGCCCAACTACGCCTCGATCGGCATCGCCGCCCCGGTGATCCTGATCGCGCTGCGCCTGCTGCAGGGCCTCGCGCTCGGCGGCGAGTACGGCGGTGCGGCGACCTACGTCGCCGAGCATGCGCCGCACGGCAAGCGCGGTGCGTACACCTCCTGGATCCAGACCACCGCGACGCTGGGCCTGTTCATGTCGCTGCTGGTGATCCTGGGCGTGCGTGAGTCCATGGACCCGAAGGACTGGGCGGCCTGGGGCTGGCGCATTCCCTTCCTGGTCTCCATCCTGCTGCTGGCCATCTCCGTCTGGATCCGACTGAGCCTCAACGAGTCTCCCGCCTTCCAGAAGATGAAGTCCGAGGGCAAGACCTCCAAGGCGCCGCTGACCGAGTCCTTCGGTGAGTGGAAGAACCTGAAGATCGTGATCCTGGCGCTGCTGGGCCTGACCGCCGGCCAGGCCGTGGTCTGGTACACCGGCCAGTTCTACGCGCTGTTCTTCCTGACCACGATCGCCAAGGTGGACGTCACTACGGCCAACCTGCTGATCGCAGCCTCGCTGCTGATCGGCACGCCCTTCTTCATCGTGTTCGGAACGCTGTCGGACAAGATCGGCCGCAAGCCGATCATCATGGCCGGCTGCCTGATCGCGGCGCTGACGTACTTCACCGTGTTCCCGATGCTGCTGAAGGCCGCCAACCCCGGCCTGGTGGCGGCGCAGCAGGCCACGAAGGTGACGGTCACCGCCGATCCGAAGCAGTGCTCCTTCCAGGGCAGCCCGATCGCCCGCGAGATCGACTTCACCAGCTCGTGCGACATCGCCAAGCGCGCCCTGACGCAGACCTACGTGCCTTACGAGAACAAGGCCGGTGCGCCGGGCAGCCCGGCGACGGTGTCGGTGGGCGACAAGGTGATCAACGCGCCGACCGGCACGCTGAACGAGGCGCGCAACGGCTTCGCACCCGAGAGCGCCAAGGCGATCGCCGATTTCCGCAAGCAGCTGGGCGATGCCAACAAGGCCGCGGGCCTGACGCAGCCGGCCGCCAAGGACAAGATGAACACGGGCATGGTGCTGGCCATCCTGGTGTTCCTGGTGATCCTGGTGACCATGGTGTACGGCCCGATCGCGGCCATGCTGGTGGAGCTGTTCCCCACCCGCATCCGCTACACGTCCATGAGCCTGCCGTACCACATCGGCAACGGCTGGTTCGGCGGCCTGCTGCCGACCACGGCCTTCGCGATGGTGGCAGCCACGGGCGACATCTTCTACGGGCTCTGGTACCCGGTGATCGTGGCGGCCGGCACCTTCGTCATCGGCATGATCTTCATCCGCGAGACCAAGGACGTGGACATCTACGCCCGCGACTGACCTCCGCCGCAAGGTGGAGCTCCGAAGCCCGCCACTGGCGGGCTTTTTCGTTTGTAATGGCGACGTCGCTTGCAGGAGGGAGTGTGCCCATGACCCTGGCCAAGACCGATGCCGGCGTGCAGGTCCTCCGCACCCGCCAGGCCGCGCTGACCCCCCGGCAAAGGGCGGCGCTGATCCTGTTCGACGGCCAGCGCACGGTCGACGACGTCCTGGCGGCGACGGCGCCCGGCGGCGTCACCCGCGCCGACATCGAGCGGCTGGTCGCCATGGGGCTGGTGGCCGAGCAGGCGCCGCACCTGCAGTTCCCCGACTCCGGCCTGCCGGGCACGGCCGAACGCGAACGCTACCTGCAGGCCTACGGCATCGCGACCATGCTCACGGCAGAGCTTGGTCCGAAGTGGGGCACCCTGAACCTGGCGGTGGAGGCGGCCGGCACCCTGGAGGAACTGCAGGAACTGGCCCCGCGCATCCGGGCGGCGGTCGACCCGCGCAAGTTCGCCGAGCTGGAAGCCGCCCTGCAGCCGCGCTGAGCCGGCGCCGAAGCAGGCTACGGCCGCGCACGCTATAATCGCGGGCTCACCTTGCTGCACCCCACCCGACCTTGACGGTCACGACGCCGGGGGCAGCTTCCATCCACAAGGAGTCCTATGCGTCACTATGAAATCGTCTTGCTGATCCACCCGGATCAAAGCGAGCAGGTTCCGGCCATGCTGGAGCGCTACAAGGGCATGATCACCGCCGGCAACGGCAAGGTGCATCGCGTCGAAGACTGGGGCCGCCGCCAGCTGGCCTACCAGATCAACAAGCTCGCCAAGGCGCACTTCCTGTGCATCAACATCGAGGCCGACCAGGCCGTGATGAGCGAACTGGAACACGCGTTCCGCTTCAACGATGCCGTGCTGCGCCACCTGACCGTGGTGAAGAAGAAGGCCGATGCCGGCCCGTCCTCCATGATGAAGACCGTGGAGCGCGAAGAAGCCCGCAAGGCCCAACAGGCGGAGTTCCAGTCGTAAGCACGGCGGGCTTTCGCCGGGTGTGAACCAGACGATCCTGAGTGCGCGTATCGCGGAGACCAAGGTCCTGCGCTACACGCCGGCCGGGCTCCCCGCCCTGGACCTGACGCTCGAACACGAATCCGAGGCCGACGAGGCCGGATCGAAGCGGCAGGTCAAGGTGGAGATCCGGGCGGTGGCCTTCGGGACGCATGCGGAAACGCTCTCGCGCCAGGCGATCGGCAGCGGATTCCGGTTCACCGGTTTCCTGGCCGCTCCCCGCCACGGCAAGCACCCGGTCCTGCACATCCAGTCATTCCAGCAAGATTCAGATTCCTAGAGGTCACCATGCCCGCCTTCAAGAAGTTCAACAAGGACAAGCGTCCGAAGCGCAACACCCAGTCGCTGCTGTTCAAGCGCAAGCGCTTCTGCCGCTTCACCGTCGCCGGCGTCGAAGAGATCGACTACAAGGATGTCGACACCCTGCGCGATTTCATCTCCGAAAACGGCAAGATCATCCCGGCGCGCCTGACCGGCACCCGCGCGATCTACCAGCGCCAGCTGAACACCGCCATCAAGCGCGCGCGCTTCCTGGCCCTGCTGCCGTATTCCGACCAGCACCGCATCTGAGGAAGTAGCCATGCAAGTCATCCTGCTCGAGAAAGTCGTCAACCTGGGCAACCTGGGCGAAATCGTGAAGGTGCGTGACGGCTACGCCCGCAACTTCCTGATCCCGCAAGGGCGCGCGCGCCGCGCCACTGACGCGAACAAGGCCGAATTCGAAGCCAAGCGCGCCGACCTGGAAAAGCAGGCCGCCGCCAAGCTGTCCGAGGCACAGGCCCAGGGCGAGAAGCTGTCCGGCCAGACCGTCAAGCTGACCCAGAAGGCCGGCGTCGACGGCCGCCTGTTCGGCTCCGTCACCAACTTCGACATCGCCGAGGAACTGGGCAAGATGGGTTATCCCGTCGCGAAGGCCCAGGTGCGCATGCCCAACGGCCCGATCAAGACCGTTGGCGAAAGCACCGTGTCCGTGGCGCTGCACACGGACGTGGTGGTGGAGATCAACGTCACCGTGCTGGGCGAGACGGCTTAAGCCTTCCCTGCGCTTCGCGTGAAGCCGCCTCGGGCGGCTTTTTCGTTGACTTTGCGTGGAAGGTGCCGTTCACAGGTCGGTGAACGCAGAGGGCGCAGAGGTTACGCAGAGGACGCAGAAAAAGCCCAGGCCCTTTTTGGTTTTCACCTCTGCGTCCTCTGCGTACTTTTGCGTCCTCTGCGTTCACTTGGGATGAGCGGCGCTGATTCACAGGTTGGGCACGGTTGTCCACAGCGAACACACAGTGTTATCACTGGACATCCTTACAGCCTCGGCGGGACAATCCTCCTTTGAGGAGTGAACGAGATGTCCGCAGTGCTGAGTGCCGTCGAAGATGACTTCCCCCGCGACCGCCAGGTCGCGCAGCTGCGCATCCCGCCGCACTCGATCGAAGCCGAATCCAGCGTGCTCGGCGGCCTGCTGCTGGACAACCAGGCCTGGGACCGCGTCGGCGACCTGCTCACGGACGCCGACTTCTACCGCTACGAACACAAGCTGATCTTCGGCGCCATCTCGGCCCTGGTCAACGGCTCGCGTCCCGCCGACGTCATCACCGTCTTCGAGAACCTGCAGTCGCAGGGCAAGGCCGAGGAAATGGGCGGGCTGCCCTACCTGAACTCGCTCGCGCAATACGTGCCGAGCGCGGCCAACATCCGCCGCTACGCGGAGATCGTGCGCGAGCGCTCGATCCTGCGCAAGCTGGTGTCCGCCGCGGACGAGATCGCCACCGCGTCCTTCAACACGCAGGGCAAGCCGGTCGAGAAGATCCTCGACGAGGCGGAGCAGAAGATCTTCAACATCGGCGAGGAAGGCTCGCGGATGAAGCAGGGTTTCCAGTCCATGGACACCCTGGTCGTGCAGCTGCTGGACCGGGTCCAGGAGATGGCCGACAACCCCAACGACATCACCGGCGTGCCCACCGGCTTCTACGACTTCGACCGCATGACGTCGGGGCTGCAGGCGGGCGACCTGATCATCCTGGCGGCACGGCCCTCCATGGGCAAGACCTCGCTGGCCATCAACATCGCCGAGCACGTCGCGCTCAACGAAGGCCTGCCGGTGGCCGTGTTCTCCATGGAAATGGGCGCGGCGCAGCTGGCGGTGCGTATCGTCGGCTCCATCGGCCGCATCGACCAGGGCCACCTGCGCACCGGCAAGCTCACGGACGACGAGTGGCCGCGCCTGACCGAAGCCATCGAGAAGCTGCGCACCATCTCGCTGCACATCGACGAGACGCCGGGCCTGACGGTGAGCGAACTGCGCGCCAACGCGCGGCGCCTCGCGCGCCAGTGCGGCGGCAAGCTCGGCCTGATCGTGGTCGACTACCTGCAGCTCATGAGCGTCTCCGGCGGCATGGCCGACGAGAACCGGGCCACGGCGGTGGGCGAGATCTCGCGCGGCCTGAAGATGCTGGCCAAGGAACTGGGCTGCCCGCTGATCGCGCTGTCGCAGCTCTCGCGCGGCGTGGAGTCGCGTACCGACAAGCGCCCCATGATGTCCGACCTGCGTGAATCGGGCGCCATCGAGCAGGACGCCGACGTGATCATGTTCATCTACCGCGACGACTACTACAACAAGG
>DATAGN010000533.1:0-3512 GCA_036263715.1 Ramlibacter sp. | reverse complement strand
TGACCGTGCTGACCGACGAACAGGCCGCGTACATCGGCGTGGACAAGAACGGTCCGTACAAGCCGGATACGTACCGCTACTGATCGTCACCCCCGCGGAGGCGGGGGTCCAGGGCTCCCAAGGTGAGCGCGCGCGCTCACTCGAATGCGGAAGCCCTGGATTCCCGCCTGTGCGGGAATGACGCATCGACCATGCGTGCCGACCAACTGCTCGTCGAACGCGGCCTCGCCGCGTCCCGCTCGCAGGCGCAGCGGCTCATCGCCGCGGGCGTGCAGTGGTTCGACGGCGCGGCGTGGCGGCGCGTGGCCAAGAACGGCGACGAGCTGCCGCAGGCGGCGCAAGTCGAACTGCTGGACACCGCCGAGTCGCGCTACGTCTCGCGCGGCGGCCTGAAGCTCGAAGGCGCGCTGCGCGCTGCGCACATCGATGTGCGCGGCTGCACCTGCCTCGACGTCGGCCAGTCCACCGGCGGCTTCACCGACTGCCTGCTGCAGCACGGCGCCAGCCACGTGACCGGCATCGACGTCGGCCACGGGCAACTGCACGACAAGCTGCGCGGCGACGCGCGCGTGTTCGCGATCGAAAAGCTCAACGCGCGCGAGCTGACGCCGGCGCAGGTGGGCGGCCCGTTCGACCTGGTCACCGGCGACCTGTCCTTCATCTCGCTCACGCTGGTGCTGCCCGCGCTGGCGCCGCTGCTCGCACCCGCGGGCCACTTGCTGATGCTGGCCAAGCCGCAGTTCGAGCTGCAGCCGGGGCAGGTCGGCAAGGGCGGCGTCGTGCGCGATGCGGCGCTGTATGCGCAGGTGGAACAGCGCCTGCGCGATGGCTGCGCGGCGACCGGGCTGCAGGTGGCCGGCTGGTACGACAGTCCCATCGCGGGTGGCGACGGCAACCGCGAATTCTTCCTTCATGCCGTCACGAGGAGCCCCTGATGCTTCCCAACAGCCTCGAATTCTTCCCGCCCAAGACGCCCGAAGGCGCGGACAAGCTGCGCGCCGCGCGCGAGCAGCTCTATGCCCTGAAGCCGGAGTTCTGCTCCGTCACCTACGGTGCCGGCGGCTCCACCCACGCGGGCACCTTCAACACGGTCAGCGAGATCCTCTCCGAAGGCGTGGATGCGGCCAGCCATTTCTCGTGCATCGGCGCGACCCGCGCGCGCGTGCGCGACCAGCTGGGGCAGCTCAAGGCCATGGGCGTGAAGCGCCTGGTCGCACTGCGCGGCGACCTGCCCAGCGGCTATGGCCTGGGCGGCGAGTTCCACTACGCCAGCGAGCTGGTGGAATTCATTCGCGCGGAGACCGGCGATACCTTCACGATCAACGTGGCGTGCTACCCGGAAGTGCATCCGCAGGCCAAGTCGCCGCAGTCGGACCTGCAGGCCTTCGTCACCAAGGTGAAGGCGGGCGCGGATTCGGCAATCACCCAGTACTTCTACAACGCCGACGCCTACTTCCGCTTCGTCGACGAGGTGCGCAAGCTTGGCGTGGACGTGCCCATCATCCCCGGCGTCATGCCGATCATCAATTCCAGCCAGCTGCTGCGGTTCTCCGACGCGTCCGGCGCCGAGGTGCCGCGCTGGATCCGGCTGCGGCTGCAAAGCTTCGGCGACGACAGCGCGTCGATCAAGGCCTTCGGGCTCGAAGTGGTGGCGGACCTGTGCCGGCGCCTGGAGCGCGGCGGCGCACCCTGCCTGCACTTCTACACGATGAACCAGGCGGCGCCCACGCTCGCGGTGGTGAAGGCCTTGCAGGGTTGAGGCCGTGTCGGGGTGCGCTTCGCGCAACCCAACCTACCGCATATCCGTAGGTTGGGTTGCGCGCCAGCGCACCCCAACACCTCCGGCATGCGCACGCGCTTTGTTCCGACACGCATCGCACCGTGGCGGCAGGCTAATCCGGCCATGGAACGGCTCCTGCTCTCCTGCCTCGTCGCCGTGTCGCTGCTGGCCGGCTGCGGCCAGGACGCGAGGACACCCGCACCGCTGGTGCGCGCCCCGGCTTCGGCAGGCGGTGGCCCGCCGGACACCTCCATCCTGGGCGCCGGCGGTGGACGCATGGCCGCCTGCATGGTGCGTGCCGAGGAGGCGCTGCAGCGGATCAATGCCGCTCGCGCCGCGGGGCGCCGCTGCGGCGCGCGCAGCATGCCCGCGGCGCCCCCCTTGCGTTGGGACGCGTCGCTGCTGGTTGCCGCGGAAGAACACTCGCTGGACATGGCGCGGCACGACTATTTCGAGCACGCCAGCCCGAGCGGCCGCACGGTGAAGGACCGCGCCTCCGCCGCCCGCTACCCATGGAAAGGCCTCGGCGAGAACCTGATGGCGGGCACCTCGGGCATCGCGGAGACGGTGCAGGGCTGGCTCGACAGTCCGGAACACTGCGAGAACCTGATGGACGCGAAGTTCGTCGACGTGGCCGTGGCCTGCGTCGGCCAGCACGGCACGCAGTACGGCACGTACTGGACGATGGTTCTCGGGCGCCGGTAGCCCAGCGTGTAGGTGGACGCGCCGAAGTGCCCCCCTGTGTGCGCCAGCGTACGGTGCGGATGAGGCGTGCCACCTAAGCTGCCCGGGTGAACAGGCCGCAGGCAACCCTGCCGTCGTGCCAGTCCGCACCGACCAGGATTTCCATGAACTACGCAGCAGCCTTCTCCGCCGTCCTCCTCACCGTCTCCCTTGCCGCTTGCCAGCGAGACGTGGTCGTCACCCCCGCCGCGGCGCCCGCCCCCGCACCCGCGGTGATCGCCGTCCCGGGCCCCGCCGGCCCGGCCGGCACGCCGGGCACCACCGGCGCCACGGGGAGCACTGGCTCCACGGGCTCGACCGGCTCGACGGGGTTCACCGGCTCCACGGGAGCAACGGGTTCCACCGGCTCCACGGGGGCTACGGGTTCCACCGGCTACACGGGCTACTCCGGCGCAACCGGCGCCACGGGCGCGACTGGCGCAACCGGAGCCACCGGTCCGTCGGGCGGCGCAACGGGTGCGACTGGCGCCACCGGAGCGACCGGTGCGACCGGCGCCACGGGCAGCGCGGGTGCTACCGGAACGACGGGCGACACTGGCGCGACCGGCCAGCGCGGCAGGACCGGCGACACCGTCGTCGTGGTGCCGCCGACGACGTCGCGCTAACCGCCGCTTTCCACCGCCTGGGCCTGACCCCTTCCGCGCCCGAGCACTTCCAGCAAGGGCGGCAGCGACTCGTTCAATGCCGCCTTCAGCGTGTGCGGCGGGTTCAGCAGGAAGACGCCGCTGGCCGTGAGGCCGGGGCGGGGTGGCGGCTCGCCGGGCGTGTGGGTCTTCGCCCGTTCCGGCGACTGCCCGATGTTCAGCGTCGCATGCAGCCAGGGCTTGCCGGCCTGGTTGGCGAGCGTCTTCAGCCGCCGCGGGAGTTCGTGCGCCTCCGGCCGCGGAATGACCGGGTACCAGACCATGTAGGTGCCCGTGGCGAACTTCTTCAGGCTTTCCTGCAGGCAGATGCCGACCCGCGCGTAGTCGCTCTTGATCTCGTAGCT
>DATAGN010000532.1:0-6996 GCA_036263715.1 Ramlibacter sp. | reverse complement strand
GTCAGCACCCGCCCCGACGTCCAGTACCTGCTGCGCATCGGCGACACGGCCCTCATCCTCGGCCAGCGGCTGTCCGAATGGACCGGCCACGCCCCCGTGCTGGAGGAAGACATCGCCTTGGCCAACATGGCGCTGGACCTCATCGGCCAGTGCCGCGCCATCCTCACGCGTGCGGGGCAGCTCGAAGGCGCCGGCCACGACGAGGACCAGCTCGCCTTCCTGCGCGAGGAGCGCGACTACCGCAACGTCACGCTGGTGGAGCTGCCGCGCGGCGACTTCGCGGTCACGATCGTGCGCAACACGATGATGTCCACCTTCTTCCGCCTGCTGTGGGAGAAGCTGGCCGACTCCAGCGATTCGGAGCTCGCGGCCATCGCGGGCAAGGCGGTCAAGGAGGCGCGCTACCACCAGCAGCATGCGGCCGACTGGCTGGTGCGCCTGGCCGGCGGCACCGACGAATCGCGCCGGCGCACGGAAAAGGCGCTCGACGCCTTGTGGATCTACCACTCGGAGCTGTTCGCGGCCGATGCCGTCGACGAGCACGCGCAGGCCAGCGGCCTGGGCCCGGCATGGAGCGCGCTGCGCGAGCCATGGTTCGCGGACATGGCGCAGATCCTGGAGGAGGCGGGCCTCGCGATGCCGAAGACCCTGCCCTTCCTGTCCACCGGCAAGAGCGGCGTGCACAGCGAGCACATGGGCTTCATCCTCACGGAGATGCAGCACCTGCAGCGCGCCTACCCCGGAGGCGTTTGGTGACACGGACCGAGCGCGCCTGGGAGGTGCTGGACAAGGTGCTGGACCCCGAGGTGCCGGCACTGTCCGTGCGCGAACTCGGGATCGTGCGCGACGTGGTCGACCATGGCGAGGAGCTCGAAGTCGTGCTGACACCGACGTACTCCGGCTGCCCGGCGACCGAAGTCATCGAACAGAACGTGCTGTCGGCGATCGAGGCGCAAGGCCTCGGCCCCGCGCGCGCGACCCTGCGCCGCGCGCCGGCCTGGACCACCGACTGGATCAGCGAGGTCGGCAAGCGCAAGCTGCGCGAGTACGGCATCGCGCCGCCAACCCACGTCATCCCCGCGGAGGCAGGGACCCAGGGCATCCGGCTGTTCCCGCGAACGCGCCAGGTGATCCCCTGCCCCCACTGCGGCAGCACCCACACCGAGCGCACCTCCGCCTTCGGCTCCACCGCCTGCAAGTCGCTGCACCGGTGCCTGGACTGCCGCGAGCCTTTCGAGCATTTCAAGCCGCTATGAGCCCCGCCCGGCCGCCCGTAGGGGCTCCAACCGCAGCGCCTTGCGCGGAGGTTTTCCTGTGACCCCCATCTTCCATCCCCTGCGCGTGCGCTCCGTCCAGCCCGACACGTCCGAAGCGGTGGTCGTCAGCTTCGAGGTGCCCGAGGAACTGCGGCCGGTGTTCGGCTTCACCCAGGGCCAGTACCTCACCCTGCGCAAGGAGATCGACGGGCAGGACCTGCGCCGTTCGTATTCGATCTGCGCCGGCGTGGACGACGGCGAGCTGCGCGTGGGCGTGCGCAAGGTCGCAGGCGGCGTCTTCTCCAACTGGATCAACGAGCAGCTCAAGCCGGGCGACACCATCAGCGTGATGGCGCCGCAGGGCCGCTTCTTCGTGCCCATCGATCCGCAGGCGGAGCACCACTACCTGGGCATCGCCGGCGGCAGCGGGATCACGCCGATCCTGTCGATCATGAAGACGGTGCTGGCGCGCGAGCCGGGCAGCCGCTTCACGCTGGTCTACGGCAACCGCAAGCTGCGCTCGACCATGTTCAAGGAAGAACTGGACGACCTGAAGGACCGCTACATGACCCGCCTGGTCGTGCACCACGTCTTCTCCGACGAGCACACCGAGTTCGACATCAACATGGGCGTGATGAACCGGGCGAGGATCACCGAGTTCCTGCAGACGCTGGTGCCCGCCAGCACCATCGCGCACGCCTTCATCTGCGGCCCCTTCCAGATGAACGACGAGGCCGAAGCCGCGCTGCAGGCCGCCGGCGTGCCGGAAGACCGCATCCACATCGAGCGCTTCGGCATCGCCCAGCAGGGCAGCGCGCAAGTGGGTGCGATCGTGCACCAGGGACAGCCCGGCGACGCCGCGAAGGCGCGCATCACCATCGTGCGCGACGGGCTGTCGCGCGAGATCCTGTTCTCGCGCGAGCAGCCGAGCATCCTCGACTGCGCTTCGGCGGCAGGGCTCGAAGTGCCGTACTCCTGCACCTCGGGGGTCTGCGGCACCTGCCGCGCCAAGCTGGTCGAAGGCACGGTGCGCATGGAGCGCAACTTCGCGCTGGACAAGAAGGAAGTTGCCGCCGGCTACGTGCTCACGTGCCAGGCGCATCCGACCACCGAGCGCGTGGTCCTGAGTTTCGACGAGCGCTGAAGGTCGGCTGCATGGGACGCGGACGCCACGCCGGCTACGACGGACAACGCGAGATGATCCTCGCGCATGCCGCGGCCCTGTTCGCGCGCGGCGGCTATCCGGGCACGTCCATGAACCAGGTGGCCGAAGCCTGCGGCCTGTCGAAGGCGACGCTCTACCACTACTACCGCGACAAGTACGAGCTGCTGGTGAGCATCGCCGACGGGCATGTCACGCGCCTGCAGCGGGTGGTGGAGGACGCGCTCGCGCAGGAGGCGACGCCCCGCGGCCGCATGCGCGCGCTGGTGCGGCACCTCGTCGAGGAATATGCGAACGCGCAGAACGAGCACCGCGTGCTGACCGAAGACGTCAAGTTCCTGGAGCCGCAGGACCGCGAACGCATCCTCGGCAAGGAGCGGGCCGTGGTGGCGGCGTTCGCGCAGGTGATCGCAACGCTGCGCCCCGACCTGAAGGAGGCGGCGATGAGCAAGCCGCTGACCATGCTGCTGTTCGGCATGGTCAACTGGCTGTTCACCTGGATGAAGCCGCAGGGGGCGCTCTCGTACGAGGACATGGCGCCCATCGTGAGCGACCTGTTCCTCGGCGGCCTGCAGGCGGTGCAGGCGCCCGTGCAGGCCGAAGCAGGCGCGAAGTAGTTCGGGGTGGCTGGTGAGCCTACGTGCGCAAGCATGCGGGTCCGACAACGCGGCCGGTGCGGTGCGCCACCATGGGGCATCCCATCCAGGAGTACCTCATGAACAAGATCCCGTCCCTGGGCGCGCTCGCGCTCGCCGTCGCCGTGTCGCTGCCGGCAGTGGCCCAGCAAACCACCACCACTGCTGACCCTTCGCTGCCGGGTGCGCAGACCGCAGCGGCGTTCGGCAGCGGAGCGTCGCCCGCCAGCGGCGCAGGTGCAGCCGCGGCCGGCGGCTCCTCGACGCCCGCACCGGGCGCGGCGAGCTCCGACGTCGCCGGCACGCCGGTGGTGCCCGCCACGCCGTCGAATGCGGCAATCGCTTCGGATCCGACCATGGCGACCGCCACTCCGTCGGCACCTGCGATCAGCTCGAATGCGGCGGGAACGAGCACGCCCCCGACCAATGCGCTGGGCGCCGGCCCGGAGGTGGAGCGTGACCGCGGTGGCTTCGATATCGGCTGGCTGGGCCTGCTCGGCCTCGCGGGGCTGCTGGGCATGCGCCGCCGCAACCACGACGACGACCGCGGCCTGCGCGCCGCGGGCACGGCACGCTGACGCGCGCTGCCGGGGGCTCAGACCTCCGGCATGTCGCGCAGGCTTTCGATCGCCAGGCGTGCCTGGTGCAGCGCGCCCTGCGCCTTGCGCTTGTTGGGCGAACGGTGCCGACCGTGCGCGCATAGCGGATCCTGCCCGCGCAGCAATTCCTTGTCGTCGAGATGCACGGAGAAGAAGCCCCACTCGTCGGCCTGGATGCGGTAGGTCAGGCGCCGTCCCGTGCTGCGGCAATAGTTGTCGGTCGTCATGGCACCAGCTTGGCCGGGCGGTGCAGCCAGGCGCGTGGGTGTGCGCGCCGTCGCAGCGTGGTCCGTTGCGCTGCGAAGGTCATCCATGCGCAGCACGCGCATCCCTGCCATGCAGGCAGTTACTCGCTCTGCCAGCCCGTGGCGCCCCGCAAGGGCGTACAGTGACCCTATTCCCTGGTCGGCTTCCCTCGTGCCCCAAGCCGGCAGAACGCCCAGAGCGACTCCACAGGACATCCGTGTTGCACCTGAGGAGCGTTCATGCCCCATTCCCTTCCTCCCGATCCGTCCCGGCAGGCGCCGGCCACCCAGGACCATGCGGGCTGGCAGCCGCAAGGACGCCGCTGGGGCGTGGGTGCGCAGTCCGCGCTCGCGCACCTGGTGCACGAGCAGACCCGCAAGCCCGTGGAGCAACAGCACGCAACCCATACCGAGGCGCACTGTCCGAGATCACAATAACGAAGAATGAACACGCCTTTGCGACTGCGCTACGACATCGAGCTTTCCTACCAGGTGCGCAGCGGCACCGCTGATTTCATCTTCAACGTGCAGGCGGCGCGCACGCCGCGCCAGCAGGTGCTGTGGGAGTCCCTGGTCACCACCCAATACGTTCCCGTGCAGGAGTACGTGGATCCCGCGTCGGCGGGCCGCTTCCTGCGCCTGCGCGCCTTCCCCGGTGAACTGGTGTTGCGCTATTCGGCGCTCGTGGACCTGCATCACCACCGCCAGCATCCGGCCGACGTGCCCGAGATCCTGGTCGCCAACCTGCCGGGGCCGGTGCTGCCTTACCTGTATCCCAGCCGCTACTGCGAATCGGACAAGCTCAACTCTTTCGCGATGTCGCAGTTCGGTCCCCTGATGCAGGGCCACGCCCGCGTGCAGGCGATCTGCGACTGGGTGCAGGGCAACGTGCGCTTCGAGTCGGGCAGCTCCAGCGGCACCACGGGCGCGGCGGACACGCTGGCCAACGGCAAGGGCGTGTGCCGAGACAGCGCGCACCTGATGATCGCGCTGTGCCGGGCGCTGAACATTCCTGCGCGCTTTGCGACCGGCCTGGATTACGGCGCGGACGTGGCGCTGGGACCGACGGATTTCCACGCCTACGTCGAGGCTTACCTCGGCGGGCGCTGGTACATGTTCGACCCCTCGGGCACCGCGATTCCCCTGGGCTTCGTGCGCCTGACGTCCGGCCGCGATGCGGCGGACTCGGCCTATGCGTCGATCTTCGGCGACGTGGCGCCGATCAGCCGCTCGCTGCAGATCACGGCGCAGCCCGGCGCCGACGGCGTGCTGCGCGAGCCGCAGCGCACGCCCGACGCCGTCTCCACCGACGACGGCTTCGGCGTGTGGAACTGAGGCTCCGAGGCGGCAATGAAGCCGCGGATGGCGTCGATCCAGAAACGGGTCTGACGTGCGTCAGCGCGCCGGGCGTACCTGCCAGCCGGTCGCGTAGCGCAGTTCCGAAAAGCTGATCGGTCCCGGCTGGCCCGGCTGCAGCACCACGTGCCAGAGGTGGTCGAAGTCGTTGCGCGGATAGCAGGTGTTGTCCGTGCAGGGCACGCACATCGCGCCGGGCGCGCAGGACTGCCCCGCGGGCACCTGCGGCACGCCCAGCCTGTTCAGGATCGCATAAATGTTCTCGCTGTTCAGCGCGACCAGCGCCACGCTGCCGGGTGGCAGCTTCAGCAGCGCCTGCGCGACCGGCTCGATCGGCGCGCGGCGGCTGGTCTGATCGTTCACCGGCTGGCCCTCCCACGTTGCCCCCGGCGCCGGCAGCTGCACGACCGGCAGGCGTTGCGTTGCCGCGATGTGGTCGAACATCTGCCGCGCGCGCGTCGTGTGCGTGGCGATCAGGTGCGTGAAGCGCATGCTGCGCACCGTTTCGGCCAGGCGTTCGGCGCGCGCCTGTCCATCTGCGCTCAGGGGCAGGGTGGCGGGCTGGGACGCGTCGGTTTCGGCGTGGCGCACGATGAGAAGTGTCACCGGCCGCGGCGCCGCGACCGCCGCCGTGGTGGCCTGTGGCGGCGGCACGGCGCAGGCCGTGAGCAGCGCTGCGGGCAGCGCACAGCAGGCGGTGCGAACGAGCGCGATGTTCGGCATGAGCCCTCCAGTGTTCCGCGATTTGTACCGGTCGCGGCGGCGCGGGCAGGGCAGGACAAACCCGCAGCCCCCCTAGCGAGCCGTGGTGAAGAGCGGCCCCCACTCGGGCCCGCACTCCGCCACGATGCGCACGCTCACACCGCCCAGCACCAGCACCAGCTCCTGCGCATGCAGCCACAGGCGCGCTGCACCGAGCCACTGCGCCACCGCGCGGTTGTGCGCACCCTTGCCATGCGTGGTGTCGCCCACGAGCGGATGCGCGATGTGCTTGAAGTGGCGGCGGACCTGGTGCCGGCGACCCGTCAGGGGCTCCACCTCCACCAGCGCGTAGCGTGAGGTCGCATGGCGCGCGTCCGCGCTGAAAGGCCACTCGAAGCAGGCCAGGCGCCGGAAGTGCGTCACGGCGTGCAGGCGCTCCTGCCCCGCGGAAGGCAGTTCCGGGTCGCGCGCGAGCGGCTGGTCGATGACGCCTTCTTCCTCGGGCCAGCCCCGCACCAGCGCCACGTAGCGCTTGCGCGCGCGCCCTTCATCGAAGGCCATGCCCCAGCGCCGGGCCGCCTCGGCGCTGCGCGCAAAGGCCAGCACGCCGCTCGTTGCCTTGTCCAGGCGGTGCAGCGGCCACAGGTGCTGCCCGAGCTGGTCGCGCAGCAGCATCAGCGCACTTTCCTGCGCGTGCGCATCCAGCGCGCTCGGATGCACCAGCAGGCCGGCGGGCTTGTCGATCGCGACGATGTCCTCGTCCAGGTGGACGATGGTGAGCGGCATTTTTCTGCAACCAAACGTAGGCGGATTCCCACAGGAACGGTGGAGAAGCCTGTGGAAAAGCCAGTGGCCAAGTGTGCCGACCCGCGCCAATGCTTGCTTGCACCACGGTGACCATTCCGCAGGCAGTGCGCCGCACCATTTTGCGCAATGAAAAAGGGCCCCGGAGGGCCCTTTCGCATGTGCTACGACACGCTGATCAGGCGATCAACTTCTTCACGTTCGCGCTCGACATCGGCATCGTCCGCGCGCGCTTGC
>DATAGN010000531.1:0-2307 GCA_036263715.1 Ramlibacter sp. | reverse complement strand
CTTCGGCCTGGTGCAGGGCGTCATGGCGGCGCTCTTCGCCGTCGGTGGCGTCCTGCTGGTTTACGCCGCCGCGCGCGCCGGGTGGGAAGCGGTCGTCGCGGGCCTGGACCTCGAAGCGGCGCAGCGCCTGATCGAGGCGATCGGGATCCTGGCGGCCGCCGTGGTGGCGCTGCAGATCGCCCAGACGATCGCCGAGGAGGAAGTCATCCGGGTGATGCACGTGAGTGCGCCCACGCGGGTGCGCCGCTTCCTCTCCCGCTTCCTGGTCGTGCTGGTGGTCGCCATCGTGATCGAGGGCCTGGTCGCCACCTTCAAGGCGATCCACCAGGACATGGAGCACCTGGTCCACGCGTCGGCGCTGTTCGTCGCCGCGGCGGCGCTGCTGGCCAGCTGGGGCGTCTTCGTCCACCTCAATCGCTCCGCCGAGGAACTGGAGCCGCAGAACATCGCCGACGCGGAGAGCGAAGACCAGAAGCTGGAATAGCGCCGATTCATTAGCATGGCGGCATGAGCGTGCACCTGCCCACCCGCCTGCCCGGCGTGCTGCTGCGTCCCTGGCGCGCCGCCGACAAGGCGGACCTCGTGCTGCAGGCGAACAACCGCAAGGTGTGGCGCAACATGACCCACACTTTCCCGCACCCGTACACCAGCGCCGATGCGGACCTGTGGCTCGCGATCGCCGCGGACCCGGGGCCCAGCATCCAGCTCGCGATCGAGGTGGACGGCCGCGCTGCCGGCGGCATCGGCGTGATCGCCGGCGAGGGCATCTTCTGCAACACGGCGCAGTTCGGCTACTGGCTCGGGGAAAGCTACTGGGGCCGCGGCATCGCCTCGGCGGCGGCGCAGTCGCTGGCGGACCGGGTCGCCAGTGAACGGCTCTTCGCCCGCCTGGAGGCGCAGGTGTTCGAGTGGAATCCGCCGTCCATGCGCGTGCTGGAAAATGCCGGCTTCACGCGCGAGGCCCTGCTGCGCTGCGCCGCCACCAAGGACGGCCGGGTGATCGACACGGTGCTGTACGCGCGCGTGTTCCCGGGGGTGGGCGCGGACTAGACTGCGGCCCCATGTCCTCCGATCCCCAGAACATTTGCGTCATCAGCTTCGGCGGCGGCTTCAACCTGCCGCTGTGGGCCGCGCGCGAGCAAGGCTTCTTCACGCGGCACGGCGTCGCCGCCGACCTGCAGGTGACGCCCGACTCGAAGAACGTCTTCGGCGGCCTCATGGAGGGCCGCTACCACGTGGCGATCACGGCCTTCGACAACATCGTGGCCTACCAGGAAGGGCAGGGCGAGCTGAAGTTCGATGCGCCCACCGACTTCTTCGCCTTCATGGGATCGGACGACGGTTTCCTGAGCCTGGTGGCCGTGCCCGAGGTCACCGGCATCGGCCAGCTGAAGGGCCGCACCGTGTCGGTGGACGCGATGTCCAACGGCTTTTCCTTCGTGTTGCGCGAGATGCTGGCGCGCCAGGGCGTGTCCGAGGACCAGGTGACGTGGGCGCGTGCCGGCGGTACCGACCGCCGCTTCGCCGCGCTGGTGGAGCGGCAGCACGACGCGACGATGCTGCGCGCGCCCTTCGACCTGCAGGCGCGCAACCGCGGCTTCCAGCAGCTGGCGACCGTGCGGGAGGTGATCGGTCCGTACCTGGGCATCGTCGGTGCGGCCAGGCGCAGCTGGGCGAGCGCGCATGGCCCGCAGCTCGTGGGCTTCGTCCGCGCCTACCGCGATGCGATCCGCTGGCTGCAGGACCCGGCCAACCGGCCGGCCGCGCAGGCGCTGCTGGTGGCCAAGGTGCCCGGCATGACGGCAACTATCGCGCAGCAATCCTGCGCCCTCATGCTCGATCCCACGAGCGGCTTCTTCGGCGACCTGGCCATGGACCCGAACGCGGTGCAGGCGGTCCTGGCCTTGCGCGGGCGCCTGGGCGAGCCGCCGCGCACGCTGGACGACCCCGATCGCTACATCGACCGGAGCTACTGGCGCGAGGCCATGAAGGCGTGAGCATGCAGCGCTCCTTCTTCGGGCTGGCCCTCGTGCTGGGCCTGGTGTCCGCCGTCGGCCCGTTCGCCATCGACATGTACCTGCCGGCGCTGCCCACCATCGGTCAGTCGCTGGGTGCGTCGCCCGCGGCCGTGCAGGCAACGCTGATCGTCTTCTTCATCGCGCTCGGCGCCGGCCAGGTGATCTACGGTCCCGTGTCGGACATGGTCGGTCGCAAGGGCCCGCTGTACTTCGGGCTGGCGCTGTTCGGTGCCGGCAGCATCGGCTGCGCGCTCGCGCCCGACGTTCCAACGCTCATCGCGATGCGCTT
>DATAGN010000530.1:0-7378 GCA_036263715.1 Ramlibacter sp. | reverse complement strand
TGCGACACGCCTTCCCAATCTTCCCTTCCAGAGCATGTGCGTCGCCCTCGAACGCGCGCGCAAGGTGCGCGGCGGCGGCGACGGGCCGTGGACCGTCGGCGTCCGTGACGACGCCGGTGAGCTGCTTGCCTCGGCCATGCTCGATTCGCATGCGCAGGTGAAGGCTTTCGCCCAGGCCATGGAGGACCTGGGGTTCGTGCACTCGTTGCTGGAGGCTCAGCAGGACTCGCGCTGCTGCGATTACTCGTTCCGCCTTCGCACCGAAATGCCCGAGACTACGCCGGAGCTGCTGCACGCCTGAGGTGTGCTGTAATTTGCGGGAACCCTCCGGGCTTTCCGCAGTGAACTTTCCTCCCCTCCTCTCCGACGACAGCGCCGCCCAGAGGCTCGGCGGCCTGCTCGATTCCGCCATGGACGGAATCATCAGCGTCGACGACACCCAGCAGGTCGTCCTGTACAACCGCGCGGCCGAGAAGATCTTCGGCTGGACCGCCGCGGAGGTCATCGGCAAGCGCCTGGAACTGCTGATCCCGCAACGCCATCGCGAGGGCCACGCGGACCAGGTGCGCCGCTTCGGCGCCACCGGCACCACGTCGCGCCGCATGGGCGACAACACCGTGCTGTACGGCCTGCGCAAGAACGGCAGCGAATTCCCGCTCGAGGCGTCCATCTCGCAGTTGCACACGCCGGAGGGCAAGCTCTACACCGTGATCCTGCGCGACGTGACCGAGCGCGTGCGCGCCCGCGAAGAGCTTGCCGCCTTTGCCGCCGAGGCTTCGGGCGTGCGCGAACAGGAGAAGTCGCGTATCGCACGCGAGCTGCACGACGAACTCGCGCAGTCGCTCACGGCGCTCAAGATGGACACCATCTGGCTGCGGGACCACGCCGGCGGCGACGACCAGGCGCAGGCCAAGCTGGCCGGCATGCTCAAGATGCTGGACACCTCCGTGGCGGCGGTACGGCGCATCGCCGCCGACCTGCGGCCGCTGGTGCTCGACGACCTGGGCCTGGTCGCCGCCATCGAATGGGTCGTGCAGAGCTTCACGCAGCGCACCAGCGTGCCCTGCGAACTGGTGGTGGACGAGTCGCTCGAACTCGACGAGCCTTATGCAACGGGCGTGTTCCGCATCGTGCAGGAGTCGCTGGCCAACGCGGCCAAGCATTCCCAGGCGACGCAGGTCGAAGTGCAGCTGGAGCTGATCGACGGCTGCCTGCACGTGCGGGTGCAGGACGACGGCGTCGGCTTTCGCACGGGCGACCCCCGCAAGCCGCAGTCGCTGGGCCTGGTCGGCTTGCGCGAGCGGGCGCACCTGATGCACGGCGAGGTGAAGATCGACAGCACGCCCGGCGCGGGCACGCGCATCCACGTGCGCATCCCGGTGGGGAATGGCGCATGAGCATCCGCATCGTGCTGGCCGACGACCATGCGATCGTGCGCGAAGGCCTGAAGCGGATCATCGGCGACGTCTCCGACTTCCAGTTCACCGGCGAGGCCGCCGACGGCACCGAGGTGATGAAGGCGGTGCGCGAGCTGGACTTCGACGTGCTGGTGCTGGACCTCTCGATGCCGGGGCGCAGCGGCATGGAGCTGATCAAGCTGGTGAAGGCCGAAAAGCCCAAGCTGCGCATCCTCGTGCTGAGCATGCACCAGGAGACCCAGTACGCCGTGCGCGCGATCAAGTCGGGCGCGAGCGGCTACCTCACCAAGGAGAGCGCGCCGGCGCAGCTGGAGCAGGCGATCCGCAAGATCGCCGGCGGCGGTGCCTATATCAGTGCGGAGGTCGCCGAGAAGCTGGCGCTGGGCGCCATGCCCGGCGGCGAGAGCCTGCCGCACGAGAGCCTGTCGGACCGCGAGTTCGAGGTGTTCCGGTCACTGGTCGCCGGCGACGCGGTGTCGGACATCGCCGCCAAGCTGAACCTGAGCGTGAAGACGGTCAGCACGCACAAGGCCAACCTCATGCAGAAGCTGGGGCTGAACAACCAGACCGAACTGGTGAAGTACGCGATCAAGCACGGGTTGACCGAGGCCTAGCGCGGCACACGCTGTCGTCCCGGCGATGACAGGTGCGCACCGCGTAGTCGCCGTGCCGGGCGGTCGCGGGGGAAAGCGCCCGGCGCGTCGCGCAGCCGTCCTACAGTCGCGCCACGAGCCGCTCTCCTAGATTCCTGCATCAGCCAGGAAGCGACAATCATGAAGACAAGCAGCGAGGGAGTTTGGGCGCGGGGCAGGAGCCGGCTGGCGCGCGTGGGCGGGTGGATCCGCAGGCATCCGGTCAAGGCCGTGGCGGCACTGCCGCTCGCGCTGGCCGTCTACGTCGCCGCGCTGTACCCCTTCACGCCCAGCATCGGCGACATCCGCAAGTCCAAGCAGGAGTCCCCGTCGGTGGTGCTCTCCGCCGACGGCAAGGAGCTTGCCACCTTCAAGCGGGCCAACCGCGACTGGGTGAAGCTCTCCGAGATCTCGCCCAAGGTGGTCGAGGCCCTGCTCTCCACCGAGGACAAGCGCTTCTACGAGCACAACGGCATCGACTTCGTGCGCACCGCCAAGGCGGTGGTGAACACGGTGATGGGCGAAACCGAAGGCGGCTCGACGCTCACGCAGCAGCTCGCACGCAACCTCTATCCCGAGCAGATCGGTCGCGAGCAGACCATCACCCGCAAGGTGAAGGAAGCGATCACGGCGCTGAAGATCGAGGCGATCTACAGCAAGGACGAAATCCTGGAGACCTACCTCAATTCGGTCTCCTTCCTCTACAACGCGTGGGGCATCGAGATGGCCGCGCGCACCTACTTCGACAAGCCGGCCAAGCAGCTCAATGAGCTGGAGGCAGCCACCCTCGTGGGCATGCTCAAGGGCACGTCCATGTACAACCCCGTGATCAACCCGGAGCGCGCCCTGCAGCGCCGCAACACGGTGCTGGCCATGATGGTCAAGGAGGACAAGCTCTCCGAGGCCAATTTCGAGCGCCTCAAGGCGCAGCCGCTGAAGCTGAACTTCGAGCGCGTGCAGGAGGTCAACGGCCTGGCGCCGCACCTGGCCGAATACCTCAAGCGCTGGCTGATCGAGTGGGCGGACAAGCACGACTACAACATCTACGCCGACGGCCTGGTGGTGAAGACCACCATCGACTCGCGGCTGCAGCAGGCGGCCCTGCAGGCGGTCGAACGCCAGGGCCGGATGCTGCAGGCGGTGGCGGACGTGGAATGGAGCCGCAGCGGCGTCACCGCCCTGGGCAGCGACCCGGCGGCCTACGTCGCGGCGGCCAGCCGCGGCGGCGCCTTTGAGTACTTCTGGAACAGCAACCCCGACCTCGTGCGCAGCTGGATCAAGGATTCGCGGGAATTCAAGGAAGCCCGCGAGCAGGGCCGCAGCGAAGCCGAAACGATGAAGGAGTTGCAGGGCAACGCCACCTTCATGGCGGAGCTGCGCAAGCAGAAGACCATGCTGCAGGTCGGCTTCATGGCGATCGAGCCGAGCACGGGCGCCGTGCGGGCCTGGGTCGGCAGCCGCGACTTCAACACCGACAAGTTCGACCACGTGCAGCAGGCCAGGCGCCAGCCGGGGTCGACCTTCAAGCCTTTCGTGTACGGGGCCGCTTTCGAGCAGGGCCATTCGCCGCAGGAAACGCTGATGGACCAGGCCGTGGCGATCCAGATCGACAAGGGGCAGGTCTGGCGGCCGGGGGACATCGAAGGCTCGCCCACCGGCCAGCCGATGACGCTGCGCGACGGCCTGGCGCGTTCCAAGAACACCATCACGGCGCAGCTGATGATGCAGGTGGGCCCCTCGCGCGTGGCCAGCCTGGCCCGCGCCATGGGCGTGCGCCAGAGCAAGCTGAACGAAGTGCCCTCGCTGGCCCTGGGTACGAGCCCGGTGACGCTCAAGGAGATGGTCACCTCGTACGCCACCATCGCCAACGGCGGCAGCTACATCGAGCCGACCATCGTCACGGCCGTGGCGGACCGGCAGGGCAACGTGCTGGAAAGCTTCGGCGGCAAGGTGTCGGAGCAGGCCATGTCGAACCAGGCGGCACAGACGCTGCTGGACGTCCTGCGCGGCTCCATCGACTACGGCTCCGCGGTCGGCCTGAAGCACCGCTTCGGCCTCACGGGCGACCTGGCCGGCAAGACCGGCACCACCCAGGACAACACCGACGGCTGGTTCATGCTGATGCATCCGCAGCTGGTGGCGGGCGCCTGGGTCGGCTTCAACGACAACCGCGTCACGATGCGCAGCTCCTACTGGGGGCAGGGCGCGCACAACGCGCTGCTGGTCGTGGGCGACATGATGGCGCAGGCGCAGCGCGCAGGCGTCATCGATGCCAAGGCGGCTTTCGCCGCCCCGCGCATGCGCGATGCGGAAAAGCCGCTGATGGACCGGGTGGGCGACTGGTGGAACAGCGTGTTCAACACGCCGTCGGCTGCCACCGACACCGGCGTGGCCGCCTTGCCCGAGGCGCAGCTGCCTGCCGCGACGCTGCCCGAGGTGAAGCTGCAGCCGCCGGTGCTGGAGCCGCCGCCGCGCTCGGGCGACGTCGTCGGCTCGCTGCCGCCGCTGCCGTCGGCGGTGGCGCCCAACGCGCCGGTGATCGCCGAGACGCTGCCCCAGCGCGTGCCCTCGTTCCCGCGCAACCTGGAGAGCGGCCGCCCGGTCGAGACCGTGCCCGGCACGCAGGTGTATCGCGCGCCGGAGCCGCCGGTTGCGACGACCCGCACGCCCGACTTCGGCGCGCGGATGCCGGATCCAGCCGCTCCCGCCAACGTGGTGCGGGCGCCGAACGAGACCGTGCGCGTGATCCCGCCCATGACGACGTCGCCGGCCACGTCCGGTGCCACGTCCGGTGCCACCTCCGCGATGGGTGCCGCGCGCGAGTCGGCGGCGCCGCGCGAGCGCACGATCACGGTGACGCCGCAGACGCGCACCGTTCCGATCATCGACGCGGATTCGCCCAGCCCGGCCCGCAGCGGCGGCTCGTCCTCGGGAAGCGGTTCTTCCACGCCGACGGCGACCGGCTCGGTGGGTGATGCGAGCGGCAGCCCGTCGGCCGGCGGGAGCGACGCGTCCCAGTGATCGTCATGCCGCACTGACCGTCATCCCCGCGGCGGCGGGGATCCAGGCGCCCAGGAAAAAACCGGCCAGATGGCCGGTTTTCTCTTGCGTCGGAAGCCCTGGATTCCCGCCTTCGCGGGAATGACATCCGCCCCCACCTTCGCGGGCACGCCATCACTTCTTGGCGCGGCTCGCGGTGCCCTTGCCCTTGAGCGCGTCCTTGACGTCGCCAACGCCCTGCTGCAGCGTGCCCTTGGCTTCGCGCGCCTTGCCGCTGGCCACCGCGGAACGGTCGCCGGTCGCGCGGCCCACCGTCTGCTTGACCTCGCCGGTCACGCGGTTCGTGACGCCTTTCACCTGTTGCTTGTTCATGCTGTCGGCTCCTTGTGTGGATGTGCCCTCCATGTTGGGACGACCGACACGCGCAACCAGACGTGCCGCGCCGCAATGGCCGTGCGCACGCTCCTACAGCAGCGTTTCAGGGTTGCGTGCCGGCACGCTGGCTTTGCCACCAGGCCATCATGGCGTGGAAGTTGCCGTTGAAGCCGTTCTTCAGGAGCGCTTCGTGGCTGAAGGAGCAGACCGCAGCACTCTCGAAATCCAGCAGCGACTTGCTGGACGCCTGCGCGCACGCGGTGAAGATCTCGCGCAGGCACGCCTGTGGCAGTCGCTCGTAGAGCGCGAGCAGTCCGGCGCGATCGGACAGCGCGCCGTCCTGCGCCTGCGGCGGTTCGCAGCTGGAGGACAGGGCATCGGCGCTCGCGAGGCCCGGCGTCGCCGCGGCAGCCGCCAGCAGGCAGCGCAGGAGTGTTGCTCGCATCCGCTTCTCCCAGCCGGGAGCCGGCTGCGCGCCCAGCATCCCGCGCGCTCTGATCGCGCCGGATCAGCCGATTCCCACGTGCAAAGTCGGAGGGGGCCTAGAAGTTGCCGCCGGGCTGCGACAGGATGGCACGCAGCCGCTGCACGTCGGCGATGCGCACGTGCCGCTGGTGCACCTCGATGATCCCTTCCTCGGCAAAGCGCGAGAAGGTGCGGCTGACCGTCTCGAGCTTCAGTCCCAGGTAGCTGCCGATCTCCTGGCGTGTCATGCGCAGCACCAGCTCGGACCGGGAGAAGCCGCGCACCTGCAGCCGCTGCACCAGGTTGAGCAGGAATGCGGCGAGCCGCTCCTCGGCGCGCATGGTGCCGAGCAGCAGCATCACGCCGTGCTCGCGCACGATCTCGCGGCTCATGACGCGATGCAGGTGGTGCTGCAGCGCGCCCACTTCGCGCGAGAGCTCGCCGATGCGGTCGAAGGGCAGCACGCAGACTTCCGAATCCTCCAGCGCCACGGCGTCACAGGTATGGTGGTCGTTGACGATGCCGTCGAGGCCGACGATCTCCCCGGCCATCTGGAAGCCGGTGACCTGGTCGCGGCCGTCCTCGGCCACCACGCAGGTCTTGAACACGCCGGTGCGGATCGCGTAGAGCGCATGGAAGGCCTCGCCGTTGCGGAAGAGGGCGGTCTTGCGCTTGACCTTGCGGCGCGCGGTGATCACCTGGTCGATCTTCGCCAGCTCCTCGGGGGACAGGCCGGGCGGCATGCACAGGTCACGCAGGCTGCAGTTCGAGCACGCCACCTTGGCTGCCGGCGCCGCGTGCGGCTCGTGGGCGTCGGGGATGGGGATGCGAAGGGATGTGTCCATGGTGGTGCTTCAGGCTGTGCGACAAATTGTCGGGGGCGCCTCCTGCGCGCGCTTGACCCAGATCAAGCGGGCCGGACCTCCCCTGCCGCACAGTGGTGGCTCGATGGAAACCGCCACCATGCAAGCCCCGATCTCCCCCGAACTGCTGCAAAAGTACGACGTGCCCGGCCCGCGCTACACCTCGTATCCCACGGCCGACCGCTTCGTCGAAGCCTTCGGCGAACCCGACTACCTGCAGGCGCTGGCGCAGCGCCGCGACGGGCCCGCCGCGCTGGCCGCGCCGCTGTCGCTGTACGTGCACATCCCCTTTTGCGAGTCGCTCTGCTACTACTGCGCCTGCAACAAGATCATCACGAAGCACCACGAGCGCGCGGCGCCCTACCTGCGCTACCTGGAGCGCGAGATGGAGCTGCACACCGACGTGCTGGGCACGCAGCAGCCGGTGACGCAGCTGCACCTGGGCGGCGGCTCGCCGACGTTCCTCTCGGACGACGAGCTGCGGCAGCTCATGGCCATGCTGCGCCGCCACTTCGCCCTGGCCCCCGGCGCCGAATGCTCCATCGAGATCGACCCGCGCACCGTGGATGCGCAGCGCCTGCAGGTGCTGGCCGACCTCGGCTTCAACCGCATCAGCTTCGGCGTG
>DATAGN010000529.1:0-9784 GCA_036263715.1 Ramlibacter sp. | reverse complement strand
GGCCTGAACGAGCGCGGCAAGATCCGCTTCGTGATGGCGCGCGGCGAAGCGGGGGCCACCAACATGGCCGACGCGTATGCGCGGACCACTGCAGGCCTGGGCGTGACGATCACCAGCACCGGCACCGCCGCCGGCAACGCGGCCGGCGCCATGGTGGAGGCGCTGACCGCAGGCACGCCGATGCTGCACCTCACCGGCCAGATCGAGACGGAGTACCTGGACCAGGACCTCGGCTACATCCACGAAGCGCCGGACCAGCTGACGATGCTGGGCGCGATCTCCAAGGCGGCCTACCGCGTGCGCAGCGCCGCCACCGCGCTGTCCACCGTCAAGGCCGCCGTGCAGGCGGCGATGACGGCGCCCACCGGCCCGGTGAGCGTGGAGATCCCGATCGACATCCAGGAAGCGCGCATCCCGCTGCCCGCCGACTTCTCGCCGCTGCCGCTGGCGCGCGCGGTGCCCAGCGCAGCGTCGCTCGACGCGCTGGCCGAGCGCCTGGCGAAGGCGCGCCGTCCGCTGCTCTGGCTGGGCGGCGGCGCCCGCCATGCGTCGGCGGCCGTCGCGCGCCTGATGGACCTGGGCATCGGCATCGTCACCACCACGCAGGGCCGCGGCATCGTGCCCGAAGACGACCAGCGCTCGCTGGGTGCCTACACGCTGCACGGCCCGGTGGAGAAGTTCTACCAGACCTGCGACGCGATGCTGGTGGTGGGCTCGCGCCTGCGCGGCAACGAGACGCTGAAATACAAGCTGAAGCTGCCCAAGCCGCTGTACCGCATCGACGCCGACGCCGCCGCCGAAGGCCGCGGCTACGCCAGCGAGTACTTCGTGCAGGGCGACGCCGAACTGGCACTGGCCGGCCTGGCCGAGCGCCTGCAGGGCCGCATGAACGTCGACCCGGCCTTCGCCGCCGACCTGCGCAGCGCGCGCAAGCAGGCAGAGTCTGCGCTGGTGGACGGTCTCGGCCCGTACGCCACGCTGGTGCAGTCGCTGCAGGCGGCCGTCGGGCGCAACTTCAACTGGGTGCGCGACGTCACCCTGTCCAACTCCACCTGGGGCAACCGCCACCTGCACATCTTCGACCCGCGCGCCGGCGTGCATGCGCTGGGCGGCGGCATCGGCCAGGGGCTGGCGATGTCCATCGGCGCGGCAGTGGCTGCCGCCGAGACGCAACCGGGCCGCAAGACGATCTGCCTCAGCGGCGACGGCGGCTTCATCCTGAACCTGGGCGAGCTCGCCACCGCGGTGCAGGAGAAGGCGGACGTGGTCTTCGTGCTGATGAACGACCAGCGCTATGGCGTCATCCGCAACATCCAGGACGCGCACTACGGCGGCCGCCGCTGCTACACCGAGCTGCACACGCCCGACTACGCGCAGCTGACCGCGTCGCTGGGCCTGGGCCACGTGCGCATCGGCGACCTGCGCGAGGTGCCCGCGGCGCTGGACCGCGCGCTCCATGCCGGCGGTCCCTTCATGGTGGAGATCGACATGCTGGCCGTCGGCAACTTCAAGACTGCATTCGCGGGGCCGCCCACCAAAGTGGCGCAACCGGCCTGAGGAAGTACGCAATGATCAAGATCGCGATGATCGGCTGCGGTGCCATCGGCATCGGCGTGCTGGACCTGCTCAAGGGCGACCCCAACGTGATGGTCAGCCGCGTGGTGCTGCCCCCCGGCGCCCACACGGACGCCGAATGCGCCGTCGCGGCGCAAGGGGCACAGGCCCGCGTCGTCACGCAGTTGCTGGCCGAAGACGGCGTCGACCTGGTGGTCGAATGCGCCGGCCATGCCGCCATCGAACAGCACGTACTGCCCGCACTGGAGCGCGGCACGCCCTGCATCGTCGCATCCGTCGGTGCGCTCAGCGCACCTGGCATGGCGCAGCGGCTGGAAGAGGCAGCGCGGCGCGGCGGCACCCAGGTGCAGCTGCTGCCCGGCGCCATAGGCGGCATCGACGCCCTGGCGGCCGCCCGCGTCGGCGGCCTCGACACCGTGGTGTACACGGGCCGCAAGCCCCCCAAGGCGTGGAAGGGCACGCCGGCCGAACAGGACTGCGACCTCGATGCGCTCACCACGGCCCGCTGCATCTTCGAAGGCAGCGCCGAACAGGCGGCGCAGTTGTATCCCAAGAACGCGAACGTGGCGGCGACCCTGTCGCTGGCCGGCGTGGGCCTGCAGCGCACGCGCGTGCAGCTGTTCGCGGATCCCGACGTGAGCGAGAACGTGCATCACTTCGAGGCACGCGGCGCCTTCGGCAGCCTGGAGGTCACGCTGCGGGGCAAGCCGCTGGCGGCCAACCCGAAGACGTCCGCGCTCACCGTCTACAGCATCGTGCGCGCGCTGGCCAACCGCGGCCGCGCGCTGGCGATCTGAGGAGATAGCCATGCTGATCACGGACTCCAAAGAGCTCTTGCCCCTGTTCATCGCCGGCGAACGCCGGCTGGGCCGCGGCGACGAGGGTGCCACCTACTACCCCGCGACCAACGAAGCGGTCGCGCGCCTGCGCGCCGCCAGCACCGAGGATGTGCAGGAAGCGATCGCCGCGGCCGACCACGCCTTCCGCACCAGCGGCTGGGCGCAACGCAAGCCGCACGAGCGCGCGGCCGTGCTGCACCGGGTGGCGGCGCTGATCCGAGAGCGCGCCGAGCCGCTGGCACAGCGCCAGCGCCTGGACAACGGCAAGCCGATCAGCGAGACGCGCAACCTGGTGGCCAGCGCCGCCGGCACCTTCCAGTTCTTCGCCGCCGCCTGCGAGACCATGGAAGAACAGATCACGCCTTCGCGCGGCGACTTCCTGACCATGAGCGTATTCGACCCCATGGGCGTGGTCGCCGCGATCACGCCCTGGAACTCGCCGATCGCCAGCGAAGCGCAGAAACTCGCGCCCGCGCTGGCCGCCGGCAACGCCGTCGTCGTGAAGCCCGCCGAAGTGACGCCGCTGATGGCGCTGGAGCTGGCCGCCATCTGCGAGGAAGCCGGCGTGCCCAGGGGCATCGTCAGCGTGCTGTGCGGCCGCGGCTCGGTGATCGGCGACGCGATCACGAAGCACCCGCTGGTCAAGCGCGTGTCCTTCACCGGGGGCACCACCACCGGCAAGCACATCGCCCGGATCGCCGCCGACAAGATGATGCCGGTGTCGCTGGAACTCGGCGGCAAGTCGGCCACGATGGTGCTGGAAGACGCGGACCTGGAGCATGCGGTCAACGGCGTGCTGTACGGGATCTTCAGTTCCTCGGGCGAGTCCTGCATTGCCGGCTCGCGCCTGTTCGTGGCGCGCAAGCTCTACGCCGCCTTCATGGACAAGCTGGTCGCGAAGGCGGCCGCGCTGCGCGTGGGCGACCCGGCCGACGAGCGCACGCAGATGGGGCCGCTGATCACAGGGCAGCACCGCGCGTCGATCGAAGGCTTCGTGAAGCTGGGCCTGGACGAGGGCGGCAAGCTGCTCACCGGCGGCCACCGGCCCGAAGGCGATGCCTTCGCGAAGGGTCACTTCTACCTGCCGACCATCCTGGAAGGCCTGAAGAACAGCGACCGGATCTGCCAGGAAGAGATCTTCGGACCCGTGCTGGTGGCGATGCCCTTCGACGACGAGGACGACCTGGTGCGCCAGGCCAACGACAGCGTGTACGCGCTTGCCGCCGGCATCTGGACGCGCGATTACAAGAAGGCGTGGCGCATCGGCCGCGCGGTGCAGGCCGGCACCGTCTGGATCAACACGTACAAGCAGTTCTCGATTTCCACGCCCTTTGGCGGCTGGCGCGACAGCGGCCTCGGCCGCGAAAAGGGCCGCCTGGGTATCCAGCAGTACATGGAACAGAAGTCCCTGTACTGGGGTCTGAACGAGAACCCCCTTCCCTGGGCCAACTGAGGATCCCACCATGAATGTCCTGGGCATCGACGAAATCACCTACGGCGCGGACGACCTGGCCACCTGCCGCAAGTTCTACGACGACTGGGGCCTGCAGCTGGCGCAGGACGAGGGCGATCGCCTCGTCTATGAAACGCTCAACGGCTGCCGCGTCATCGTGGCTGATGCGAAGCGCGCCGACCTGCCGCCTCCCATGGAAGCGGGACCGACGCTGCGCGAAGTGGTGTGGGGCGTGAAGGCGCAAGCCGACCTCGACACCATCGCCGAGCGCATCCGCACGCAGCCGACCTTCGTGCAGCAGGACGGCCGCGTCGGCTGCACCGACCCCAACGGCCTGGCGGTGCGCTTCCAGGTGACGAAGAAGCGCGAAGTCGAAGTCCAGGCCGCCGAATACAACACCTGGAACCGCAAGGGCCGCGTCAACGCACGCAGCCCCGCGTACGAACGCGCGCATCCGATCGAGGTCGGCCACGTGGTGTTCTTCGCCGCCGACGTGCCGGCCTGCGAAAAGTTCTATTGCGAGAATTTCGGCTTCACGGCCTCCGACCGCTACCCGGGCAAGGGTGCCTTCCTGCGGTGCGCCCCGGAAGGCGGCCACCACGACATCTTCCTGCTGCAGCGGCCGGACAAGCACCGCGGCCTGAACCACGTGGCGTTCGCGGTGCGCGACATCCACGAAGTGTTCGGCGGCGGCATGCACGTCTCGCGCTGCGGCTGGGACACGCAGCTGGGCCCCGGGCGGCACCCGATCTCGTCGGCCTACTTCTGGTACTTCAAGAACCCGGCCGGCGGCCTGGTGGAGTACTACGCCGACGAGGACCAGCTCACGGCTGACTGGGAGCCGCGCGACTTCGAGCCGGGGCCCACGGTGTTCGCCGAGTGGGCCATCGACGGCGGCATCGACGGCCACACGCGCCGACAGAAATCCGTCGAAGCGCCGAAGAACCAGTTCCTCACCGACAAGAAATGACTTCCATCCGCTCCTTCTTCCTTGGCATCGCCGTTGCCGGCGTGGCCTTCGTGCCGGCGGCGCAGGCGCAGGACGCCGCGCAGCAGCTGGCGGCCAGGCCCTTCACGCTGGTGGCGCCCTTCCCGCCCGGCGGGCCGGTCGACACGCTGGCGCGCATGCTGGCGGACGGACTGGCCGCGCAGTACAAGCAGACCGCAGTCGTCGAGAACAAGCCCGGCGCCGCCGGCAACATCGGCATCGACCAGGTCAAGCGCTCGGCGCCGAGCGGCCACACGCTGCTCGTGATCCCGGCGGGCAACCTCACCATCAACCCGACGCTGATGCCGGCCGCGCGGCTGGACATCCTGGGCGACTTCGCGCCGGTCAGTTCGCTCGCTCGCGCGACCAACGTGGTCGCCGTGAATCCGAACGTGCCGGCGAAGACGATCGCCGAACTCGTGGCGCTGGCCAAGGCGAAGCCGAATTCCGTCGCTTATGCCACGCCCGGCGTGGGCAGCCAGTTGCACCTGGCCGGCGAGCTGATGGGGCAGCAGGCGGGCGCCGACTTCCTGCACGTGGCCTACAAGGGCTCGGGCCCAGGTCTCAACGACGTGCTGGGGGGCACCCTGCCCATGATCATCGGCAACCTGCCCGTGCTGCTGCCGCACATCCAGTCCGGCAAGCTGCGGCCGCTGGCCGTGACCGACGCGACGCGCGACCCCGCCATCCCGCAGGTGCCGACGCTGGCCGAAGCCGGCATCCCCGGCATCGCGGTGACGTCCTGGTACGGCGTGCTCGCGCCGAAGGGCACGCCGCCGGCGGTGGTGGAGCAGCTCTCCAAGGACTTCGCGCGCATCCTGAACACGCCCGACAACAAGGCCAGGCTGCAGAACCAGGGCCTGCAGACCTGGCTGGTGCCCACGGCTTCCTTCGGCGACCTGATCCGCAAGGAGACGGCGACCTGGGCCCCGATCATCCGCAGCCGCAAGATCGAAGCGCAATGAACTTCCCGCCAGCAAGCAAACCCATGACCATGAACCGTCGAACCGTGCTCGCCGCCGCACTCTCGGCCGCGGCCCTCACCATCACCGCGCCCGCCGGCGCGCAAGGTGCCTGGCCTTCCCGGCCGATCACCATCATCGTGTCGTACCCCCCGGGCGGCGACACCGATGCCGTCGCCCGCCTGTTCGCCGAGAAGCTGTCCACGCGCCTGGGCCAGGCCGTGGTGGTGGACAACCGCCCGGGCGCCAGCGGCACCATCGGCAATTCGTACGTGAGCAAGGCCGCGCCCGACGGCTACACGCTGCTGCTGTCGCCCGGCACGCTTTCCAGCGCGCCCGTGGTGCTGAAGGCCGGCTCCGGCGCCAGCTACGACGTGCTGCAGGGTTTCACCCCGATCATCCAGACCGGCAACGTGCCGCTGTTTTTGGTGGCCAGCGCGCAGAGCGGCTTCAAGAGCGTGCGCGAGGTCGTCGCGGCCGCGAAGGCGAAGAAGCAGATCGTGTACGGCAGCCCCGGCAACGGCTCGCCGATGCACTTCGTCGGCGAGATGCTGAACAAGGCCGCCGGCATCGACCTCACCCATTCCCCCTACAAGGGCGTGGGCCCGTCGGTGACCGACGTGCTCGGTGGCCACATCCCGCTGGCCTGGGTGCCGCTGGGCCCGGTGCTGCCGCACATCCAGGCCGGCAAGATGGTGCCCCTGGCCGTGGCGCTGCCGCAGCGCTCGCCGCTGCTGCCCAACGTGCCTTCGCTGGAGGAGTTCGGCTACAAGGACATCGACCCGTGGTCTTGGCAGGGGCTGATGGGGCCGAAGGGCCTGCCGGCGGAGGTCGTGCGCACGCTCAACGCGCACATGAACGAGATCCTGAAGATGCCGGACGTGATCGCCAAGCTCAACACCTTCGGCACCATGGCCGTGGGCGGCCCGCCCGAGCGGCTCGCCGACTCCAACAGCGCCGCCTTCCAGCGCTACTCGCGGCTGGTGAAGGACTTCGGCATCCAGGCCGACTGACCATGGCCGGCCCCGACACCACAGTGCCCGAGACGATGCTGCTGACCATCGTCATGCGGCACCACGAAGGCCTGACGCTGGACGACGTCCAGGCGCGCATGAAGCAGGCGGACTGGTGGGAGCGCTTCCCCGTCGAAGGCACCCGCGTGGTGTCGTGGACCGTCGCCATGGGCCTGGGCCAGATCGTCACGCTCGAACTGCCGCCTTCGCTGCTGCCCCGCGTCAACCTCGAGCTGGAGCGCTCCGCCTGGGGCGTGTTCCGGACCGAGTGCTATCCCACCTACGACTTCATCCCCGTGCGCGAACGCATCCGCGAGCGGGTCCGCCAAGGAGGCCAGTGATGACCGACGACCGCTATCTCGAACCCCACCAGGCGCGCCAGCGCCCGCCCACCCCCTTCGAGGACCTGCTGGGGGATTCCATCGAACGCGCCTTCGCGCAGGGCATCCACGACCTGCCCGGCCTCGTCGCGTACCTGAACCGCACCGGACCCTCGGCCGAGAACGGCCGGGAGTGGACCGAATCGACGTTCACCGCGCTGATGGCGCGGCTGGGCGCCTGAAGGAGACGACGCCATGACCACGATCCCGATCAAGATCGCATCCGCCGCCGACCCCATCGACGCCTTGCTGGAAGTGGGGCTGAAGGACCTCTGGTACCCGATCTGCCCCTCGTCCTTCGTCAAGGAGAACCCGGTCTCGCTGCGCCGCCTGGGCCGCAAGATCGCCGTGTGGCGCGACCCGCAGGGCGAGCTGCATGCGCTGGAGGACCATTGCCCGCACCGCGGCGCGCCGCTGTCGCAGGGCGTGAACCTGGGCGACCGCCTCGCCTGCCCGTACCACGGCGTGGAAGTGCGCTGCGACGGCACCGTCACCAAGGTGCCGGGCAGCCCCGGCTGCAAGCTCGAAGGCAGCCGTGCCGCGCTGTCCTTCCACGTCCAGGAACGCCATGGCGCCATCTTCCTGTTCAACAGCGACGTGAACATCGACACGCCGCCGCCGCTGCAGCTGCCCGAGGAACTGGAGGGCGGCGAGTACTCGCACTTCCTCTGCTACACGGAATGGAAGGGCGACTACCGCTACGTGATGGACAACGTGATGGACCCGATGCACGGGACCTTCCTGCACAAGCAGTCGCACTCCATGGCCGAAGGCGACAGCCAGGCCAAGTTCCAGGTGCGCTCCACGGACACGGGCTTCGTGTTCGAGAAGGTCGGCCAGCGCGGCATCAACTTCGACTGGACCGAGTGGGCCAGCACCAACATCCACTGGATGCGGCTGGAGATCCCGTATCCCAAGACCGGCGGCCCGGGCGCTTCGTTCACCATCGTCGGCAGCTACACGCCCATCTCCCCGAACCTGTCCGCGGTGTTCCACTGGCGCTGCCGCAAGGGCACGGGCTGGCTGCGCGACACGTGGCGCTTCCTGTACCGCAACCGGCTGGAGGCGCGGCACTGGCACGTGCTGGAACAGGACCGCCGCATGCTGGAATTCATGGAGTCCGACGCCAACCAGCGCGAGAACCTGTACCAGCACGACATGGGCCTGGTGCGGCTGCGCCGCCACCTGAAGTCGCTGGCCGCCGAACAGCTGGAAGCCAAGGGCGTGAAGGTCGGCTGATGGAAGTGCGCCGCATCACGACGGCCGATGTGCCGGAACTGCCCACGGCCACGTGGACCAATGCGCTGCGCATCGGCGACGAGATCGTGATGTCCGGCATGACCGCGCACCCGGCCACCCGCCAGGCGCAGGAGCCCATGGGCGCCTATGCCCAGACGCTGGAGGTGCTGCGCAAGCTGGTGGCATACGTCGAGGCCGCGGGCGGCAGCAGGCACAACCTGTACAAGCTGGTGATCTACCTGACCGACATCGCCGACAAGGACGAAGTGGGCCGCGCCCGGCGCGACTTCTTCCAGGCGCCCTATCCCTGCTCCACGCTGGTGGAGGTCAAGGGCCTGGTGTTTCCCGAACTCAAGGTGGAGATCGACGCGTGGGCCCGGCTCGATGTCGATCTCTCCCGCTGCGCCTGACGCACCTGCCATGCAAACGCTGCAAGCTTTCGTCCACACGCTGCGCTGGGAAGCGCAGGACACGATCACCGTCGAACTGCGCCCGGTCGACGCCAGCGAGTTCCCGGCCTTCACGCCGGGTGCGCACATCGACCTGCACCTGCCCAACGGCCTGGAGCGCAGCTATTCCCTGAGCAACTCGGCGGACGAGCGCCATCGCTACGTGGTGGGCGTGCTGAAGGACCGCGCCAGCCGCGGCGGCTCTCGCTGCGTGCACGAGCAGCTGCGCGTGGGCATGCAGATCCCGATCTCGCCGCCTCGCAACAACTTCCCGCTGCAGGAAGCGGCGGGCCACACGGTGCTGGTCGCCGGCGGCATCGGCATCACGCCGCTGCTGTGCATGGCACGCCGGCTGCGCGACATCGGCCGCTCCTTCGAACTGCTGTACTTCGCACGCTCGCGGCGAAGCGCCGCCTTCCTCGACGTGCTGCAGGCGCTGGAAGTGCCGATGACGCTGCACTTCGACGACGAGCAGGGCGGCCCGCCGGATCTCAAGCGCATGCTGGCCGAACGCAAGCCCGCGCCGGACCTGCACCTCTACGCCTGCGGCCCGACGCCGATGCTGGACGCTTTCGAGAAGTTCTGCGCCGAACTGCAGCTGGAAAACGCGCACGTGGAGCGCTTTGCCGCCGTGGAGCACAAGCCCTCCGACGACGCGCGCAGCACCTTCACGGTGGAATTGGCGCGTTCGAAGAAGACCGTCACCATCACCCCCGAGAAGTCGATCCTGGACACGCTGCTGGCCGAAGGCATCGCCGTCGACCACAGCTGCTGCGAAGGGGTGTGCGGCTCCTGCGAGACGCGCGTGCTCGCGGGCGTGCCGGACCACCGCGACTCCATCCTCAGTGCCAAGGAACGCGCGGCGAACAAGTCGATGATGATCTGC
>DATAGN010000528.1:0-5709 GCA_036263715.1 Ramlibacter sp. | reverse complement strand
CTTCGGCGCCGCAGCGTGGCTACGAGAGCGCAGCGAATCGAGCCACGCGTACGTCACATGCTCGCGACATCTGTTTGAACGGAGTTCTGGACCGTGCGCGGTCCGGAACGTAGTGAGTTATGTCGCGGGCGGCGCCGGAGCCGGACTTCCAGGTCGCCCGCGCGCATCGCGCGCGGGTCCCCGTCACGGCGGGCGCACACCGCGCAGCGCCTGGCGCGGCGCGGCGGTGGAGAAATGGCGATGCGGCCCCGCGCTCACCGCCGACCTACGCGAGCAACCATTCGTCTTTTCGATTGCACGAATGAAAGAACCCGCATTGTGTTCATGACGCTGCCTCCGCTAGAGTGCGGCGGCCCCCAAGTCCCTCCCTGGGGCAGCACGAGGACACGATGCGCGCAGACACCATTCCTGCCGGCCTGCTGCCGGCGCACAAGGCCCTGTTCTACGGCGGCGGCTGGCACGAGCCGCTGGCCGGGACCTATGCGCCCACCATCAACCCGGCCTGCAACCAGCCGCTGGCGGATGCGCCGGTGGCCGGCGCCGCGGACGTGGACGCAGCCGTGCGCGCTGCGCAGGCCGCCTTTCCCGCCTGGTCGCGCGTCACGCCCATCGAACGGGGGCGCCTGCTGCGCCAGGCGGCGCAGGTGCTGCGCGAGCACGCGCAGGAACTCGCGCAACTCGACGCACTGAACAACGGCAACCCGGTGGCGATGCTCGCGCACGACGCCAAGTTCGCCGCCGACGGCATCGACTACATGGCCGGGCTCGCCACCGAGATCAAGGGCGAAACCATTCCCATGGGGCCGGGCAACCTGAACTACACCGTGCGCGAGCCGCTCGGCGTGGTGGCCCGCATCGTCGCCTACAACCACCCGCTGATGTTCGCGGCCATGCGCATCGCCGCGCCGCTGGCGGCGGGCAACACCGTGGTCGTGAAGGCGCCCGACCAGGCGCCCCTCTCCATCATCCGCCTCGGCGAACTGATCGGGCACATCTTCCCGGCGGGCGTCGTCAACTTCCTGACCGGCTTCCGCGAGTGCGGCGAGGCGCTGGCCAGCCACCCGCTGGTGCGCAAGGTCACGCTCATCGGCGGCGTGCCGACCGGCCGCGCCGTCATGCGCACGGCGGCCGAAGGCCTGAAGCCCGTCATCCTGGAACTCGGGGGCAAGAACGCCCTGGTCGCCTATCCCGACGCGGACCTCGACAAGCTGGTGGACGGGATCATCGGCGGCATGAACTTCTCTTGGTCCGGCCAAAGTTGCGGCTCGACCAGCCGCGTGTTCCTGCACGAGGACATCCATGACCGCGTGCTCGCGCGCGTGGCCGAACTGCTGCCGCAGCGCCACAAGCCCGGCCCGCCGCTCGACCCTGCCACCACCATGGGCGCACTGGTCAGCGCCGCGCAGCTCGAACGGGTCAAGGGCTACGTGCGCTCCGCGCTCGACGAAGGCGCACGCCTGGTCGTCGGTGGCAAGCAGCCCGGCGACGAGGCCTTGCGCGACGGCTTCTTCTACGAGGCCACCGTCTTCGCCGACATGAAGCCGCACATGCGCCTGGCCCGCGAGGAGGTCTTCGGCCCCGTGCTGTCGGTGTTCAAGTGGCGCGACGAAGAGCAGCTGTGGCAGACGGTCAACGAGGTCGAATATGGCCTGACCGGCTCCATCTGGACCCGCAGCCTCGACACCGCGCATCGCGCCGTGCAGCGCATCCATACCGGCTACGTCTGGATCAACAACACCAGCCAGCACTTCGTCGGCGCGCCCTTCGGCGGCGTCAAGAGCTCGGGCATCGGCCGCGAGGAATGCTTCGAGGAGCTGCTGGAATTCACGTACGTGAAGAACGTCAATCTCAAGCTGGGCTGAGGCGCGCCTGCCATCATCCCGCTAGCAACAAGGAGACTTCCATGATTTCGACCGCACGCGTCCTCGCCACGCTGGCCACCGCCGCACTCGCCGGCGCCTCGGCCTTCGCCCAGGGCTTTCCGAACAAGCCGATCACGATCATCTCCGCCTACCCGCCCGGCGGCGGCGGCGACGTGATCGCCCGCGTGATCGCGCCCAAGCTGTCGCAGCGCCTCGGCCAGCCGGTGGTGATCGACAACAAGCCCGGCGCCTCGGGCAACATCGCCACCGACTTCGTGGCGCGATCGCAGCCGGACGGCGCCACGCTGCTGATCAACAACAGCACGCTGATCCTCAATGCGGCGCTCGGCATGCCGCAGAACTTCAAGGTGCAGTCGGACCTGAAGTACATCGCCGCCGTCGCCTCCACCCCCATCGCCATCGCCGTGCATCCTTCGCTGCCGGTGAAGAACATCGAGGAACTGGTCGCCTATGCGCGTACGAAGCCCGGCTTGAGCTACTCCTCCTGCGGCAACGGCTCGCCGCAGCACTTCGCCGGCGCCCATTTCGCCAAGATCGCCAAGGTCGACATGGTGCACGTGGCGTACAAGGGCTGCGCGCCCGCGGTCATGGACGGCATCGCCGGCACCGTGCCCGTGATGTTCAACACCGTGCCCAACCTCGAAGCGCAGGCCAAGGCGGGCAAGGTCCGCTACATCCCGTGGGCTCGCAGCAGCGCCTGCCGTTCAAGCCGGACCTGCCGACGGTCGCCGAGGCCAAGGGCTTCGCCGGCTTCGACGCCGAGGTGTGGTTCGGCTTCATCGGTCCTGCCAAGCTGCCGCCGGCCGTGGCCAAGCGCATCGAGCAGGAGCTGCTGGCCGTGGTGAACGACAAGGAAGTGCAGAAGGAGTTCGCCGACCGGCTGATGTCGCTGCGCGTGCTGGACAGCGCCCAATTCGAAAAGCAGGTGGCCCGGGACCTGGTGGAGTGGAAGCGCGAAGCCGACGAACTGAAGATCAAGCTGGATTGACCCCGCGCATGACGACGGCCAAGACCCACTTCGGCAGCGACCACCTGGCCAACCTGCTGCGGCACGTGGGCCTGGAGTACGTCGCCCTCAATCCCGGCGCCAGCTACCGCGGCCTGCACGACAGCCTGGTGAACCACCTGGGCGACAGCAAGCCGCAGATGCTGACCGTGCTGCACGAGGAGCACGCCGTCGCAATCGCCCACGGCTATGCCAAGGTGACCGGCAAGCCCATGGGCGCCATCCTCCACGCCAACGTGGGCCTGATGCACGGGTCCATGGGCATCTTCGATGCCTTCTGCGACCGCGTGCCGGTGCTCGTGTACGGCGCCACCGGACCGGTGGACACGGCCAAGCGCCGCCCGTGGATCGACTGGCTGCACACCTCCAAGGACCAGGGCGCGCTGGTGCGCAGCTTCGTCAAGTGGGATGCGGAGCCCTCGTCGCTGGAGGGCGCCACCGAAGCCGTGCTGCGGGCGCGCCGCATCTCGATGACGGCGCCGTGTGGCCCCACGTACGTGTGCTTCGACAGCGCGCTGCAGGAGGCGCCCGCGCCCGAATTGCCGGCGTTGCCCGAGCTCGCGCGCTATGAAGCGCCAGAGCTGCCCGCGATCACGGAAGGCATGTCCCGCAGCGTGGCCGCGCGCCTGGCCGCTGCCAAGCGGCCGGTGATCATGATGGGGCGGGTGAGCCGCGACCCGCAGGCCTGGCAGCGCCGCGTGGAGCTGGCCGAGCGCCTCGGCGCCACGGTGCTGACCGACTTCAAGCTGGGTGCCGCCTTCCCCTCGCGCCATCCGCTGCACGGACCAACGCCGGCGTACTTCCTCACCGAGCCGTCTCTGGCGCTGCTGCGCGAAGCGGACGTGGTGCTCAGCCTCGACTGGCTGGACCTGGGCGGCAGCCTGAAGGCGGCTTTCGGCCACCGTCCGGTGACCGCGCACGTGGTGCAGGTCTCGCTGGACCACGTGCTGCACAACGGCTTCGGCGGCGAGCAGCAGGGCCTGCCCTGCGCCGACACCTTCCTCGCGGCGGACCCGGACACCGTGGTCGCCCAGTTGCTGCCGCACCTGCAGGAGAAGCCTCGCGCATCGGTGCGGGCGCCCGATGTGTCCGCACAGGCAGTCGACGAACGCTACGACGGCGACATGCCGCTGGCGACCTTCGCGCGCGTGGTCAGCGAAACGCTGGACGCCAACACGCCGACCTGCCTGATCCGCGCCAACCTGGGCTGGCCCGGTGAGGCGAAGGCGTTCGAACATCCGCTCGATTACCTGGGCTACGACGGCGGCGGCGGCATCGGCTCCGGCCCCGGCATGTGCGTCGGCGCCGCGCTGGGCCTGCGCGGCGGCGACCGACTGCCCGTGGGCGTGATCGGCGACGGTGACTTCCTCATGGGGGTCACCGCGTTGTGGACGGCGGTGCGCTACGACATCCCGCTGCTGGTGATCGTGGCCAACAACCGGTCCTTCTTCAACGACGAAGTGCACCAGGAGAAGGTGGCGCAGATGCGCGGCCGCCCGGTGGAGAACAAGTGGGTCGGCCAGCGCATCGAGCAGCCGGACGTGGACATCGCCGGCATGGCGCGCGCGCAGGGTGCCGTGGCCTGGGGCGGACTCACGAAGGTCACGGAAGTGCGTGCCGCGCTGCGCGATGCGGTGCAGGCGGTGCGCGACGGCAAGGTCGCCGTGGTCGACGTGCGCATCACGCGCGAGTACGCGAAAGCCATGGCCTCGGGGCTGACCCGCGGCGAGTGACACCAGCCCCAGGGGCTCAGGAGACAACGATGACGAAGAACATCACGCGCAGGCAGTTGGCCGCCGGTGCCGCGGTCGCCCTGCTCGCGCCGGCGACGCTGCTGGCGCAGGAGTTTCCCAGCCAGCCGGTGCGCATCATCGTGCCGCTGACGCCCGGGGGCAGCAACGACGTGCTCGCGCGGCTCATCGCCGAGCGGCTCGGCGCGCAGTGGAAGCAGAGCGTGGTCGTCGACAACCGCCCTGGCGGCAGCGGCAACATCGGCGCCGAGGCGGTCGCCCGGGCCCAGCCGGATGGCTACACGCTGCTGGTCGCGCCGAACAACGTCTTCACCATCAACCACACGCTGTCGCCGCGGCTCGTGGCCGGGCGCGAGCTCGCGCCGATCTCGATGCTGGGCAGCGTGCCCTTCGTGCTCGTGGCGGGGCCGAGCGCCAGGGTGGGCACCGTCAAGGAGCTGGTGGACCTGTCCCGCTCGCGCGGCAACGGCCTGTCGTATGCGAGTTCCGGCAGCGGCAGCCCCCACCACCTGGCCGCGGAGATGTTCCGCACGCTGACCGGTGCGCGCCTGACGCACATCCCGTACAAGGGGGCGGCACCGGCCATCACCGACCTGCTCGGCGGCCAGGTCGACATGCAGTTCGGCGCCATCAACCAGTTGCTGCCGCACATCCGCGAAGGCAAGCTCCGGGCGCTGGCGATGGCCGGCAACGAACGCGTTCCGCTGCTGCCCGACGTGCCGACGCTCGCCGAAGCCGGCGTGCCGGGCCGGCAGCCGGAAGTGTGGGTGGCGCTCGCGGCGCCGCTGCGCACGCCGCCAGCGGTGGTGGAGCGCATCAACCGCGACGTGCGCGCGGTGCTGGCGCAGCCCGATGTACGCGCACGCATGGCCGAACAGGGGATCGTGGTGGCCAGCAGCACCCCCGCGGAACTCGGCCAGACGATCGAGGACGACACCCGGCGCTGGGCGCAGGTGATCCGCGACGCGAACATCAAGGCGGAGTGAGCCTGCGCGCTTGCGGCGGGAGTGTCACGCCACCGAGGTGAACGCAGAGGACGCAAAAGTACGCAGAGGACGCAAAAGGGAAC
>DATAGN010000527.1:0-5428 GCA_036263715.1 Ramlibacter sp. | reverse complement strand
CCGTAGGAAACCTTCAGGCCGCTCACTTTCAACAGTGCGGCGCTCATGCTTGTTCTCCGGCGGGCGCAGCACCGGTCGCCTTGTGGCCGTGCCCCAGGTAGGCCTCGATCACCTTCGGGTCGCGCTGCACGTCGTAGGGCGAGCCTTCCGCGATCTGCTTGCCGTAGTCGAGCACCGTCACGCGGTCGCACAGGCCCATCACCAGCTTCACGTCGTGCTCGATCAGCAGGATGGTGCGGCCGTCCTTGCGGATGCGGTCGATCAGCTCTCGCAGCACGACCTTTTCCGTCGTGTTCATCCCCGCCGCCGGCTCGTCGAGCGCGATCAGCTGCGGGTCCGTCGCCAGCGCCCGCGCGATCTCCAGCCGGCGCTGGTCGCCGTACGACAGCGTGCGGGCCTTGTAATCGGTGAAGCGGCCGATGCCGACGTAATCCAGCAGCTCCTGCGCGCGCTTGGCGATGGCCGCTTCCTCTGCGCGGAATTTCTTGGTGCGGAACATCGCGCCCATCAGGCCGGAATGGGTGCGCACATGGCGGCCTACCATGACGTTCTCCAGCGCGGTCATGTCCGCGAAGAGGCGGATGTTCTGGAAGGTGCGCGCGATGCCGGCCTTCGCCACTTCATGCACGGCGCTCGGCTTGTACGGCTGCCCCGCGAGTTCGAAGGTGCCGCTGTCGGGCGTGTACAGGCCGGTGATCACGTTGAAGAAGGTGGTCTTGCCGGCGCCGTTGGGCCCGATCAGGCCGTAGACCTGGCCACGCTCGATGGTGAGGCCCACGTCCGAGAGGGCCTGCAGTCCGCCGAAGCGCTTGGAGATGCCCGCGACGCGGAGAACGGTGTCTGCCATTTCCCGTGCTCCTTACTTCGCGACCGGTTGCAGCACCTTGCCGTGCTCGCGGGTGGGCCACAGGCCGCGCGGCCGGATCAGCATGACGACGATCATGGCCAGGGCGATCAGCAGCTGGCGCAGGATGGAGGCGTCGAGCCGTCCGCCCGTCACCGACTGCAGGTCGAACACCCCCGACACCCAACGCAGCACCTCCGGGAGGGCGGAGAGCAGCACGGCACCGAGGATCACGCCCGGCAGGTGGCCGATGCCGCCCAGCACCACCATGGCGACGATCATCACCGACTCCATCAGGCTGAAGGACTCGGGCGAGATGAAGCCCTGGAAGGCCGCGAACATCACGCCGGACACGCCGCCGAAAGTCGCCCCCATGCCGAAGGCCAGCAGCTTCATGTTGCGCGTGTTGATGCCCATGGCCTTGGCCGCGATCTCGTCCTCGCGGATCGCCATCCAGGCGCGGCCGATGCGCGAGAGCTCCAGCCGGTGGCAGATGACGATGCTCACCAGCACCAGCGCCAGGAACAGGTAGTAGTAGAGCGTGACCGAGTTGATCGAGTAGTCCTCGGTCACGTCCAAGCGCTTGGCCAGGTTGATGCCGGGGATGCCCAGGGCGTCGAACTTGAACAGCGTGATCGAGTCGATCTGCGAGATGCCCTTGGGCCCGTTGGTGAGGTTGACCGGATGGTCCAGGTTGTTCAGGAACACGCGGATGATCTCGCCGAAGCCGAGCGTCACGATGGCGAGGTAGTCGCCGCGCAGTTTCAGCGTCGGCGCACCGAGCAGGATGCCAAGGATGCCCGCTATGGCCGCTCCCAATGGAATCACCAGCCACACGGACGTGTGCAGCCCGTTCGGGAACATCTGCGCGAACCAGGGAAATGCTTCCGACAGGTGCGGCGACGCCATCAGCCCGTACATGTAGGCACCGATCGCGAAGAAGGCGACGAAGCCCAGGTCCAGCAGGCCGGCGTAGCCGACCACGATGTTCAGGCCCAGGGCGAGCAGCACGTACAGCAACGCGGTGTCGGCGATGCGCACCCAGAAGTTGCCCATCGCCTGCAGGATCAGCGGCAGCACGAGCAGCGCCACCGCGCCGACCGCCCACACCAGCTTCTTGTTCTGCTTGTCGAACATGGCGGTGCCTCCTTCAGGCGCGGTCGGCCACGCGCTCGCCCAGCAGGCCCGAGGGACGCAGCGTGAGCACCACGATCAGCACGATGAAGGCGAAGATGTCCGAGTAGTGGCTGCCCAGCACGCCGCCGGTGAGCACACCGAGGTAGCCGGAACCGATCGATTCGATCAGCCCGAGCAGCACGCCGCCGACCACCGCGCCGGCCAGGTTGCCGATGCCGCCGAACACCGCCGCGGTGAAGGCTTTCAGGCCGGGCAGGAAACCCATCGTGTGCTGCACCGTGCCGTAGTTCGACGCGTACATCACGCCGGCGATCGTCGCGAGCACCGCGCCGATGATGAAGGTCATGGAGATGACGGTGTCGGGCTTGACGCCCATGAGGGCGGCCACGCGCGGGTTCTCCGCGGTCGCCCGCATCGCGCGCCCCATGCGCGTGTAGTTCACCAGGTACATCAGCACCGCGAGCGAGATCGCGGTCATCGCCAGGATCACCACCTGCGTCGTCGTGATCACCGCGCCGCCGATCTGGATGGGCGCCGCCGGCAGCAGCGTCGGGTAGGGCTTGTAGTTCGGCTTGAAGATGATCATCGCCAGCGTTTGCAGCAGGATCGACATGCCGATGGCGGTGATGAGCGGCGCGAGCTTCGGGCTGTTGCGCAGCGGCCGGTAGGCGACCTTCTCGATCGTGAAGTTCAGGGCCGCGGCCACGACGCACGAGATGATCAGCGCCACCAGCAGCAGCAGCCAGCCGGGCAGGCCGGGCATCGCTTCCTGCGCGCCGACGATGATCGCCCAGCTGGTGACGGCGCCGACCATCAGCACCTCGCCGTGCGCAAAGTTGATCAGGTTGATGATGCCGTACACCATGGTGTAGCCCAGGGCCACCAGCGCGTACATGCTGCCCAGGACCAGACCGTTGATGATCTGCTGCAGCAGGACTTCCATAGAGGTTTTCTCCGTTTCTTTGCCGCTCGTCGTGGCGGGACAGGCCTTTGTGAGGCTTCCACCATCTAGCAAAAAACCCGCCAAGCGGATCCATGGGCGGGTTCTTGGGCCGGGATTGTAATGGGGCGCTCCGGGGGCCCCTGTCGCGTTTCCTAGGGGTTTGTCCTTTGCCGCGCGGCTTCATTGCGGGCGCGCAAGTCACGCAGCTTTTCCGCGATGCGGATCTCCATTCCGCGCTCCACGGGGCGGTAGAACTCGGGCTGCTTCATGCCTTCGGGAAAGTAGTTCTCGCCGGCGGCGAAGCCGCCCTCCTCGGCATGCGCGTAGCGGTATTCCTTGCCGTAGCCCAGGTCCTTCATCAGGCGCGTGGGCGCATTGCGCAGGTGCAGCGGAATGGGCCGCGTGCCTTCCTTGCGCACGAGCGCGCGCGCCTCGTTGTACGCCGTGTAGACCGCGTTCGACTTCGGCGCGACGGCCAGGTACACCAGGCACTCGGCCAGCGCGAGTTCACCTTCGGGCGAGCCGAGGCGCTCGTAGACATCGGCGGCGTCCAGCGCGATGCGCAGCGCACGCGGGTCGGCAAGGCCGACGTCCTCCACCGCCATGCGGATCATGCGGCGCGCGATGTAGCGCGGGTCGACGCCGCCATCGAGCATGCGCACGAACCAGTACAGCGTGGCATCGGGATCGGAGCCGCGCATGGACTTGTGCAGGGCGCTGATCGTGTCGTAGAACTGCTCGCCGCCCTTGTCGTAGCGGCGCATCCGCTCGCCCAGCACCTTGAGCAGCCAGGCATCCGTCACTTCGTCCCGCTTTTCCTTGGTGGCGGCAACGGCGAGCGTCTCGAGCGTGTTCAGCAGGCGGCGGGCGTCGCCATCGGCGTACGCGATCAGCCGCTCGAGCGCCGCCGGTTCGATCGCGGGCACAGCGTCGATGCCCTGCGCCCGCTGGACGATCTGCTGGAGGTCGCCTTCCGCGAGCGGCTGCAGCACGTACACGGCGGCGCGCGACAGCAGCGCGGAATTGACCTCGAAGGAGGGGTTCTCGGTGGTGGCGCCGATGAAGGTGAAGAGACCGGACTCGACGTGCGGCAGGAAGGCGTCCTGCTGGCTCTTGTTGAAGCGGTGCACCTCGTCGACGAACACGATGGTGCGGCGGCCGTGGCCCTGTGCGACCTGCGCCTGCTCCACTGCCTCGCGGATGTCCTTGACGCCGCCGAGCACGGCGCTGATGGTGATGAACTGCGCGTCGAAGGCATCGGCCATCAGCCGCGCGATGGTGGTCTTGCCGGTGCCGGGTGGGCCCCAGAGGATGCAGCTGTGGGGCTGGCCGGACTCGAAGGCGATGCGCAGCGGCATGCCTTCTCCCAGCAGGTGCTGCTGGCCGATCACCTCGCCCAGCGCCTTGGGCCGCAGGCGCTCGGCGAGTGGGGCGTGGGCGGACTTGCTCATGCCCGGAGTTTACGGCGGGGTGCGTCGGCCTCGGCGCAGGCAGTAGCGCTCGAACAGGTGAACGCAGAGTGCGCAGAGGTTTCGCAGAGGACGCAGAGAAAACCCAATGTGGATTCTTCTCTGCGTCCTCTGCGTACTTCTGCGTCCTCTGCGTTCACCTGGTTGGAGCGGCCACCCGCTGCGGGACGCTCGCGCCGTCAGGGCGCCTGGACGACGTCCGCGCCCTTGGGCGGCGTGAAGCGGAAGGCCTCGGCGTTCACGCCCGCATTCACCTGCAGGCCGCTGAACGTGAGCAGCGAGCGCTGGCCGAAGCTGTCCAGGATCTCCAGCGCGGCGAGCTGCTCGCCGCGGAAGCCCACCTTCATGCTGGTCAGCTGCCCTTCCTTCTGCCGCGGCGTCGCCTGCACCCACTGCAGGCCGCCCTGGTCGGGCAGCTGCTGCAGCTCGAAGTCGCGCTTGATCGCCTCCATGTCGGGCGCGGACGCGATCAGGGCGGCCGGCGTCGAGCCGAGCACCGACGCCTGCTTGCGCTGGCTCACCTGGTTCAGGTCCTTGTCATGCAGCCACAGCGTCTGGCCATCGGCCACGATGGTCTGCTCGAAGGGCTTGCGGTACTCGAAGCGGAAGCGGTTGGGACGCTGGAACTCCAGCGTGCCGCTGGATGACTTGGTGCGCGCGGCCTCGCCCTGCCGGGCGGGTGCGGTGATGGTCTGCGTGAAATCGGCGCGGCCAGACTTGGCCGTGCGGACGAAATTCTCGAGGCTTTCCAGCGCGCCGGCCTGCGCGGCGACGGTGAGCGCTGACAGCGCAAAGGTGACGAACAGTTTCTTCATGAGCTACTCCCAACACGTGATTGTGGGTTGGGTCGAGCCCCGGCGTGGAAGTTCGTGAACCGACGGTGAAGTCGGACAAGGCCTCATTCGACGCGGCCGGGCACCAGGATTTCACGCTGGCCGCGCGCGTTCATGGGGCTCACCAGGCCGGCTTTCTCCATCGCTTCCAGCAGGTTCGCGGCCTTGTTGTAGCCGATGGCCAGGTGGCGCTGCACCAGCG
>DATAGN010000526.1:0-16994 GCA_036263715.1 Ramlibacter sp. | reverse complement strand
GACGCCGATGACGCCGACATCCTTGATGCCCGACTCGGCGCAATTGCGCGGGCAACCCGAAACGGCCAGCTTCACCTTGTGCGGCGCGTACATGCGCCACAGCGCGCGCTCGAGGTCCTTGCCCATCTGCGTGGAGTCCTGCGTGCCGAAGCGGCACCACTCGCTGCCCACGCAGGTCTTCACCGTGCGCAGCGCCTTGGCGTACGCGTGGCCCGACGGCATGCCGAGGTCCTGCCACACGTGGCGCAGGTCCTCCTTCTTCACCCCCAGCAGGTCGATGCGCTGGCCGCCGGTGACCTTGACGGTGGGGATCCGGTACTTGTCGACCACGTGCGCGATGCGCCGCAGTTCATCGGCCGTCGTCTCGCCGCCCCACATGCGCGGGATCACCGAGTACGTGCCGTCCTTCTGGATGTTCGCGTGGCTGCGCTCGTTGATGTAGCGCGATTGCGGATCGTCCTTCGCCTCCTTGGGCCAGGTGGAGATCAGGTAGTAGTTCAGCGCCGGCCGGCAGGTCGCGCAGCCATTGGGCGTGCGCCACTCCATGAACTTCATGGTGGCCGCGATCGTGAGCAGCCGGTTGGCGCGGATCGCCTCGCGCACGTCCTGGTGGCTGTGGTCAGTGCAGCCGCACACGGCCTTCTTCTTGGGCGCGGTCGAATAGTCGCCGCCGGCGGTGAACATGATGATCTGTTCGACCAGCCCCGTGCAGGAGCCGCAGGAGGCGCTGGCCTTGGTGTGCTTGCGCACTTCGTCCAGCGTGAACAGGCCTTTTTCCTTGATGGCCTTGCAGATGCTGCCCTTGCTCACGCCGTTGCAGCCGCAGACCTCGTCGGCGTCGGCCATCGCTGCCGCCTTGTTCTGGCCCTGGTGGCCCGCGTCCCCCAGGTTCGATTCGCCGAACATCAGCTTGTCCCGGATGTCGGCGATCCTGCGGCCCTCGCGCAGGAGCTTGAAGTACCAGCTGCCGTCCACGGTGTCGCCGTACAGGCAGGCGCCCACCAGCTTCTCGTCCTTGATCACCAGCTTCTTGTAGACGCCGGCGTAAGGATCGCTCATGACGATCTCCTCGGTGCCTTCCCCACCCATGAATTCGCCGGCAGAGAACAGGTCGATGCCGGTGACCTTGAGCTTGGTCGAGGTCAGCGAGCCCGTGTAGCGGCCGATGCCGAACTGCGCCAGGTGGTTGGCCGCCACCTTGGCCTGCTCGAACAGGGGCGCCACGAGGCCGTAGGCGATGCCGCGGTGCGCAGCGCACTCGCCCACCGAGTAGATGCGCGCATCGGTGACCGTCTGCATGGTGTCGTGCACGACGATGCCGCGGTTGCAGTGCAGGCCCGCCTTCTCGGCCAGCTCGGTGTTGGGGCGGATGCCCACCGCCATGACGACCAGGTCGGCCTGCACCTCGCTGCCGTCCTTGAAGCGCACGGCGGCGACGCGGCCGTCTTCGCCGGCGACGATCTCCTGGGTCTGGGCGCCGATGCGGAAGGCCAGGCCGCGCTCCTCCAGCGACTTCTGCAGCAGCTTGCCGGCGACGTCGTCGAGCTGGCGTTCCATCAGCCAGGGCATCACGTGCACCACCGTGACGTCCATGCCGCGCTTCATCAGGCCGTTGGCCGCTTCCAGCCCGAGCAGGCCGCCGCCGATGACGACGGCGCGCCGGTACTTGCGCGTCGCCTCGATCATGGCGTTGGTGTCGGCGATGTCGCGGTAGGCGATCACGCCGGGCAGGTCCTTGCCGGGAATGGGCAGCATGAACGGGTTGGAGCCGGTGCACAGCAGCAGCCGGTCGTAGGCTTCCTCGGTGCCGTCCTCCGCGCGCACCACGCGCTTGAGCCGGTCGACTTGCACGACCTTCTGGCCGGCATGCAGGCGAATGCCGTTCTGCGCATACCACTCCCAGGAGTTCAGCACGATCTCGTCCAGTGTCTGCTCGCCGGCGAGCACGGGCGACAACAGGATGCGGTTGTAGTTGGGGTGGGGCTCGGCGCCGAAGACCGCGATGTCGTAGAGCTCCGGCTGGATCTTCAGCAGCTCCTCGATCGTGCGCACGCCGGCCATTCCGTTGCCGACCATCACCAGCTTCATCTTCTTCATGGCTATGCTCCTGCCACTCCCGACGTGCGCGGCACGCGAGGAACAGCAAAACTTCAGCACACGCCGTTGTGCGCAGGGCCGTGCGGGTGCACGGCACGGGTGCAGCGTCGCGCCCGTTGCCTGACACGAATGCAGGGACCGTGCCAGGGGCTTGCACTATCCTTGGTGCGCCCATGCAGACGCTGCCGTGACCTCCGTCCTCCTGTTTCGCACGCCTGCCGAAGGTGCGCCCGACCTGCCAGCGGACTTTGCCGGCGCGGGTTGCACCGTGTTCGCCGAGGCGGACGGCGCCCGGCTGGTGCAGCGGGTCACGGAAACCGCAGCGGACCTGGTCGCCTGCTGGGTGCCGTCGCCGGATGAGGCCTGGTGGCAGCAGCTGCTGGTCCTGCAGGAGCGCCGGCCGGTCTCGCTGCTGGTGTTCACCGACGACGACAGCGTGCAGAGCCTGGAGCGCGCACTGCAAGTGGGCGTGCACGCCTGGGTGGTGCGCGGCTATGCGCCCGAGCGCCTGCGGGCGCTGGCCCAGCTGGCGATCGCGCGCGCGCGCCACGAGCGGGCGCTGCGCGAGCGTCTCGCCGACCTCGACGAAAAGCTGCAGGAGCGCAAGTGGGTCGATCGCGCCAAGGGCATCCTGATGCGCGCCCAGCACGTGGGCGAAGAGGAAGCCTTCCAGTTGCTGCGCACCGCGTCCATGCAGGGCAGCATGCGCGTCGGCCAGCTGTCGCGCCAGGTGATCGAAGCGGCGCGGCGCGCCGAGGCCATCAACCGGGCCGCGCAGCAGCGCATGCTGTCGCAGCGGCTGGTGAAGCTCTACGCGCTCGCCTGCAGCCGCACGGACGCGCCAGCGGCGGCACTGTTGATGAAGGAAAGCATCCAGCGCATCGACGACAACCTGGCCGCGCTGGAGGCCGGGCTGGTCCCGGTCGAAGGCAGCCAGCAGCTGGTGGCGGCGCGTGACGGCTGGGCGGCCATGCGCAAGTCGCTCGCAGCGCCGGCCAGCGCGAGCGAGCTGCCACGCCTGGACGCGCAGGCCGATGCGGTGCTGGCGCAGGCCGAGGCGCTGCTGGGCGTGCTGGAGGCTTCAGGCATGGCGCCCCAGGTGCTGGTGATCAACCAGTCGGGGCGGCAGCGCATGCTGTCGCAGCGCTATGCCAAGTTCGTGTTGCTCGGGTTGGATGCGCCGCTGAAGGAACTGGCGGCGGAGTTCGAGCGCGGGCTGGCGGCCTTGCGCCAGGCGCCCTTGTCGACACCGGAGATCCGCAAGGCGCTGGAGCGCGGGGAGCTCGCGTGGCGCGAGCTGAAGGCGGCTGCGCCCGGGGCCATGCAGCCCGCGGGCCGGCGCCGCGTCGCCGCGGTGAGCGAGGAGTTGTTCGAGATCTTCGACAAGCTCACGGAGGCGTACCAGCACAGCATCCAGGTGTTGATGGGGGGGTGAGCTTTCGGCGGGGTTCGCCTTCGGGCTCACCCCGCCCTACGAGAAACCCGATGCACCCGTAGGTCGGGGTGAGCGCGCAGCCGAACCCCGACGCCTGATCACGCCGCCACCTTCTCCTTCTTCTTGAAACTCGCCGCTCGCGGCGCAATGGCCTCCACCTTGCGCTGCTTCTCGTACAGGAAGCTCAGGATCTCCTGCCGGCAATGGTTGTAGACCTTGTCCTCTGCCAGCGCGATGCGGTTGCGCGGACGCTCCAGCGGCACGTCCATGACCTGGCCGATGGTGGCGGCGGGACCGTTGGTCATCATCACCACGCGGTCGGACATCAGCACCGCCTCGTCGACATCGTGCGTGATCATCATCACCGTGTTGCCCAGCTCGGACTGGATGCGGATCACCTCGTCCTGCAGGTGCGCGCGGGTCAGGGCGTCGAGCGCGCCGAACGGTTCGTCCAGCAGCAGCACCTTGGGCTCCATGGCCAGCGCCCGGGCGATGCCCACGCGTTGCTTCATGCCGCCGGAGATCTCCGAGGGCAGGCGCCCCAGCGCATGCGACATGTTCACCATGGCCAGGTTGTGCAGGATCCAGTCCTTGCGTTCCGCGGCGCTGCGGGTGTCGCGGAAGATCTTGTCGACCGCGATCTCCACGTTCTGGTACACGGTCAGCCAGGGCAGCAGCGAGTGGTTCTGGAACACCACCGCGCGGTCCGGGCCCGGCGCATTGACTTCGCGGCCGTCCAGGATCACGCCGCCGGACGTGGCCTTCAGCAGGCCGGCCACGATGTTGAGCACCGTGGACTTGCCGCAGCCGGAGTGGCCGATCAGCGAGATGTATTCGCCCCGCTGCACGTCCAGGTCGATGTTCTTCAGCACCGGGTTGGACCCGTTGCTGCCGGTGAAGGTCATGTCGACGCGCGAGAGAGAGAGGTAAGGCTTGGTCATGGTGGCGTTTCCCTTCAACTGGCGGCGGTGCCGCGCGTCACCTTGCGGCCGATGAAAGCCACGATGCGGTCCAGCGCGAAGCCGACCAGGCCGACGTAGACGAGGGCCAGGATGATGTCGCTGATGCGCGAGGAGTTCCACGCGTCCCAGATGAAGAAGCCGATGCCCACGCCGCCGATCAGCATCTCGGCGGCGATGATCGCCAGCCAGGACAGGCCCACGCCGATGCGCAGCCCCGAGAAGATGAAGGGCGCCGCCGCCGGCAGCATGATCTTGGCGAAGTACTCCAGCCCGTTGAGGCGGATCACCTTGGCCACGTTGCGGTAGTCCTCGGGGATGTTGCGGATGCCGATCGAGGTGTTGATGATGATCGGCCAGATCGAGGTGATGAAGATGACGAAGATCGCGGACGGATGGCCGTCGCGGAAGCCGGCCAGCGAGATCGGCAGCCAGGCCAGCGGGGGCACCGTGCGCAGCACCTGGAACAGCGGATCGAGCCCGCGCAGCGCCCAGGTCGACTGGCCCACCAGCACGCCGAGGCTCACGCCCACGACCACGGCCAGCGAGTAGCCGTAGGCCACGCGCTTGAGGCTGGCCAGCAGCTGCCAGCCCATGCCCATGTCGTTACCGCCGCGGTCGTAGAAGGGATGCAGGATCAGCTCCCACGTGTCCTGCACCACCTTGCTCGGCGCGGGCAGCGAGGCGCCCGGGCGCGAGCCCAGCACCTGCCACACCAGCACGAACAGGCCGATGACCACCAGGGGCGGCAGCACGTAAGTCATGAAGCCGCGCGTGGCCTGCATCACACAGGCCTGCAGCGGCCCGGGCGTGGCGGCCGGTGCGATGCGCAGGGGTTCGACGGTGTCGGAAGTGCTCATGCTGTCGCTCCTCAGGCGGCCTTGATGTTCTTGATCTCGAGCGAGTCGAGGTACTTCTTCGGGTTGGCCGGGTCGAACACCTTGCCGTCGAAGAACTTCTCGACACCGCGCGACGTGGAAGCCGGAATGTCCTTGGCGCCGACGCCCAGTTCCCGGGCGGCGGTGCGCCAGATGTCCTCGCGGTTCACGCGCGCGATCAGCGCCTTGGTGTCCAGGTTCGGGGGCAGGTAGCCCCAGCGCTGGTTCTCGGTGAGGAACCACAGGTCATGCGACTGGAAGGGATAGGAGGCGTGGTCCTTCCAGTAGCGCATCTGGAACTTGCTGTTGGCTTCGACGCGGCCGGTGCCATAGTCGAAGTCGCCTTTCATCCGGTCGACGATGTCTTCCACCGGCGCGCTGATCCAGCGGCGGCGCGAGCAGATCTCGGCGACCTCGGCGCGGTTCTTCGGGTCCTCGCAGTACATCTGCGCTTCCATCACCGCCTTGAGCAGCGCCTTGGTGGCGTTCGGGTTGGCCTGCACGTAGTCGGCGCGCAGCGCGAAAGCCTTCTCCGGGTGGTTCATCCAGAGTTCGCTGGTGGTCAGCGCCGTGTAGCCGATCTTCTGGTGAATGAGCTGGTGGTTCCAGGGCTCGCACACGCAGAAGGTGTCCATGCTGCCCACCTTCATGTTGGCCACCATTTGCGGGGGCGGCACCGTGATCGTGTTGATGTCGCGGTTGGGGTCCACGCCGCCGGCGGCCATCCAGTAGCGCATCCACATGTCGTGCGTGCCGCCGGGGAAGGTCATGGCGGCGTTCACCGGCTTGCCGGTCTTCACGCGCTTGGCCAGCAGCGCCTTGCGGAACTCCTTGTTGTCCAGGCCGACCTTGAGGTCCTTGTACTCGTTGGCCACGGAGATGCACTGGCCGCCCAGGTTCAGGCGGGCCAGGATCTGGATGGGCACCTGCACGTTGTTGGCGGTGATCGCCCCCGTGGTCATCAGGTAGGGCATGGGCGTGAGGATGTGCGCGCCGTCGATGCCGTTGCTCTTCGAACCCAGCACCAGGTTATCCCGGGTGGCGCCCCAGGAGGACTGCTTGAGCACCTCCACCTCGGTCATGCCATGCTTCTTGAAGAAGCCCTTCTCGTCGGCCACGAACAGCGGCGCGGCGTCGGTGAGCGCGATGAAGCCGAGCTTGGCAGCCCGGGTCTCCAGCGCGGGGCCCTGGGCCATGACGATGCCCGGGAAGGCCCCTGCGAGGCTCGCGCCGCCCAGTGCGGCCGCCCCCTTGATCACGGAACGGCGGGAAACCGTCTTGCTGTTGCTGTGCATCGTCTGCTCCTGGTTGCGAAGGGAAAAAAGAAACGGCGCCCATCCCGCCGCGCGCCTGGGGTGCAAGGCACGCGGGGATGGACGCCGTTGTCCATGGGGTTCGGTTCGCGCGCCGCCATTGGCGCCCGGTCGGGAGTTCTTATGCAGGGAGCGTGCCAGCCTCGCCCGTGGTCACGTGCGGAGGAGGCGAACGCAGAGGACGCAAAGGTACGCAAAGGACGCAGAGGAATACCAAAAGAAGGTTTTCCCTCTGCGTCCTCTGCGTTCACTTTCTGGGCGTGGCACGACCGTTGTGCACCGCCGCAGTGCGCTCACCCGGCGGAGGCGCCCGGCAGCACTTCCGCCAGCGACAGCACCGCCTGCGCCACGTCGACCAGCCGCTTGTTCTGGTTCATCGCCAGCTGGCGCAGCGCCTTGTACGCCTCGTCTTCGCTCAGCTGCCGGTGCGCCATCAGCAGGCCCTTGGCCCGCTCGACGACCTTGCGTTCATGGAGCGAAGCGCGCACCGCTTCGAGTTCGTCGCCCATCGCCTGCAGCCGGCGCGACTGGTCCTGCACCATGGCGAGGATCGAGCGCTCCAGGTGCGGGCCATAGCCCGCCGCCGCCTCGGCCTGGCTGCTCTCGCGCGCCAGCGCCTCGAGCATCGCGCGCTGGTCGCGCAGTTCGGTGCGCGCCTGCGCAATGCGGCTTTCGCACAGGGCGCGCAGGTGCGCCGACAGCACGTCCTCCACGTGCCGCATGGCGTCGATGCGCCGCGTGGTCCACTCGTACCAGACCTGGCTGAGGTTCGCATCCAGCGCACCGGGGCGGCTCCCGCAGCCGATGCGGCGCAGGCGCTCCACTTCGGCCAGCACCGCGGGGTCGCGCTGCGCCTGGTCGGCGCGCTGCACCTCGGCGTCGGCGAACTCGCGGAAGACATCGAAGCAGGCCTGCTGCGTGTCCACCAGGTGCCGCCACTGCTGCTGCGCGGCCGCGTCCACCTGGCCGCGCGCGAAGACGCCGGCTCCGACCGCGCGCTCCTGCCCGGCGAACTCCTTGCCTTGCATGAAGTTGAACATCGCCACCAGCGCGCGCGAGATGGCGGGGTCCGTGGCGCTGTCCGCGGCTTCGAAGACGACCCCCAGCAGGCCCGCGACCAGCCTGACGAAGCACGCCGTGGCCTCGCGCGGCGACATCGCCTGCGCCGCGACACGCTTGCGCAGGCCGGGCAGGCCTTCGAGGCCGTGCACCACCACCGCCACCCGGCTGAACAGGCGCGCGCCATTGCGCACCTGGCTGGAGCCGGTGTCCAGCCGCTCGAAGTGCACCCGCACCTCGCGCTCCAGCGCCTCGCACTCGGCCACCTGCTGCTGGCGCTGAAGCGCGAAGCGCTGTCCCTGCGAGCTGAGGAAGACGTTGGACACGCCGCGTTCGCGCTGCAGCGCGTGGATGAAGCGGCCGGCGACGCTCACCAGCTCGCAGGTGCGGGCAAGCTCCTCCAGCTCGGTGATCTCGCACTGGCGCGCCGCCAACAGGAAGCTGGATCCGGATTTCATCAACCCTGCAAGAGCAACAAGCGTGCCGCCTCGCTACACTCGTGCGATGGTCGTTCTGGGAATCGAGTCGTCCTGCGACGAGACCGGCGTGGCGCTGGTCGAGGCGCGCGGGACCGGCGTCCCCGTGCTGCGCGCGCACGCGCTGCACAGCCAGGTCGACATGCACCAGGCCTATGGCGGCGTGGTGCCCGAACTGGCGAGCCGGGACCACATCCGCCGCGTGTTGCCGCTGGCCAGCGACGTGCTGGCGCAGGCAGGCTGCGCGCTGGCCGAGGTCGATGTCGTCGCCTACACCCGAGGCCCGGGCCTTGCGGGTGCGCTGCTGGTGGGCGCGGGTGTCGCCTGCGCGCTGGGCGCGGCGCTCGGCAAGCCGGTGCTGGGCGTGCACCACCTGGAGGGCCACTTGCTGTCCCCCTTCCTCAGTGCCGACCCGCCGGAGTTTCCCTTCATCGCGCTGCTGGTCTCGGGGGGCCACACGCAGCTGATGCAGGTGGACGCGGTGGGGCAGTACAGGATCCTGGGCGAGACGATCGACGACGCCGCCGGCGAGGCTTTCGACAAATCCGCGAAGCTGCTCGGCCTGGGCTACCCGGGCGGGCCCGCGTTGTCGCGGATGGCGGAGCAGGGCGATCCCGCCGCCTTCAAGCTGCCGCGGCCCCTGCTGCACAGCGGCGACCTCGATTTTTCCTTTGCCGGGCTGAAGACGGCGGTGCTCACGCAGGTGAACAAGCTCGGTGGGGACTTGCAAGTGCGCAAGGCCGACCTCGCGGCCTCGACCGAAGCCGCCATCGTCGAGGTGCTGGTGAAAAAATCACTGGCGGCCCTGGCACGAAGCGGCCTGCAGCGCATCGTGGTGGCGGGCGGCGTGGGCGCCAACCGCCGCCTGCGCGCCCAGCTCGACGAGGCGTGCGCGCGCCGCGGCGTGCGCGTGCACTACCCGGAGCTGTCCCTGTGCACCGACAACGGCGCCATGATCGCGCTGGCTGCGGCAATGCGGCTGCAGGCCGGCGTCGAGCAGGCGCGGCACTCCTATGGCTTCGACGTCAGGCCGCGCTGGCCGCTCGCCATGGGTGAGGTGAGCTCCTGACGGGGTTTTCCGCATCGGCATCGGCGCGCACCGTGCCTAACATGGGCCCATGAGCGTTGTCGCCACGTCCCCCGCCCCCTTCGACGATCCTGCCGGCACCTGGAACCGCCGCTTCTCGGAGGCCGGTTACCTGTTCGGCACGGAGCCGAACGGCTGGCTGCGCGATCATGCGGACGTGTGGGAAGCCGGCCAGCGGGTGCTGAGCATCGCCGACGGCGAGGGGCGCAACAGCGTGTGGCTGGCGCAGCGTGGTCTGATGGTGGATGCGTTCGACATCTCGGAGGTCGGCGTGCGCAAGGCGCGTGACTTCGCGCGCATCGCCGGCGTGAAGGTGAACTTCGCGGTGGCGGACATCGCCACGCTGGCCTGGCCGCCGAGCCTGTACGACGGCGTGGCGGCCATCTTCTTCCAGTTCGCCGATCCCGAGCTGCGCGCGCGCATCTTCGCCGGCATCGTGCAATGCCTGAAGCCGGGGGGCATCGTGGTGCTGCAGGGCTACACGCCGCAGCAGCTGGAGTACCGCACCGGCGGGCCGCCGCTGGCCTCGCACATGTACACGCCGGAGCTGCTGCGCGAGTCCTTCCGCGATTGCGACATCCTCGCGCTCGAGGAGTACGAGGCGGTGCTGGCCGAAGGCACGGCGCACAAGGGCCGTTCGGCCCTCATCGGGCTCGTCGCACGGAAGCGGGCCTGAGCGCCGTCACCGGCGGCGCGAACCATTCGGTCCAGAAGTCCAGGCAGGCCTTGATCTTGGGCAGCCGGTGGCGCGCGCCTGCCGTGAGGGCATGCACGGGCGCCGGCTTCAGGTCCACGTACTGCGGCAGCACGGGCACGAGCAGTCCCTGCGCGACCAGCACGTCGCCCACCAGCGTGGCCAGGCGGCCGATGCCCAGGCCCTGCAACACCATCGCGGCGGCCATGCCCGTGTCGTTGGCGCGCCAGCGGCCCAGTGCCGCGAAGTGCAGCGCTTCGCCGTCGACCAGGAAGGGCCAGTCGTTCAGGCGCGGCACGCCGGAGTTGGTGACCAGCACGTGCTGCGCCAGCTCCGTCGGATGCGCCGGCAGGCCGTGCGCCTGCACGTACGCGGGCGCGGCGTAGAGCGCGCGCCCCAGCGTGCCGATCTGCCGCGCGACCGCGGTGTCCGGCAGCGTAATGGCGCTGCGGATGGCGATGTCGATGCCGTCGCGCGCCATGTCCACGATGCGGTCGTTCACCTCCAGCTGCACCTGCAGGCGCGGGTGGCGCCGCGCGAGTTCGGGCAGGCTGGGCACCAGCTGGTACTGCGCCACGACCGTGCTGGCCGCCACGCGCACGAGGCCGCTCGGCTCGCCGCTGCGCGCGGCGAACTCGCCTTCGAGTTCCTCGATCGTGTCCAGCGCGCGCCGGCTGTAGTCCAGGAAGGTGCGGCCTTCCTCGGTGAGCGACAGGCCATGGGTGGAGCGATGCATCAGGCGCGCGCCGCAGGCCTTCTCCAGCCGGGAAAGCGTGCGCGAGACCTGGCTCACCGGCACGTTGCGCTCGCGCGCGACGGCGGAGAGCGAACCGAGTTCGGCCACGCGCGCATAGAGCGCCATCTCGTCGAACTGCAGGTTCCGCATGGGCGCATGGTAGCTGCGGACGCGCGGTCTTGCAGCGGGCGCAAAGGCGAATTGCGGCGGGTGCCGTTTCGGAGGAGGGCGCGCGTTCCTAGAGTGGAAGCTCACGTCAAGGAGCTGCCATGGACTACCGCCACACCGAGGATTTCGCAAGGAGCGTCGAGCGCGCCGCGCTGCGCGCGCATGCCATGCGCGACGAGGCGATCGATGCGTACTGGAAGGCGGCGGGTGCCTTCCTGCGGAGGACGTGGCGGTGGTTCGTCACCCCCGTGAATTCAACCGACCGTCACCCCCGCGAAGGCGGGGGCCCAGGGCTCCCCAATGAAACAGCGGCCCGCGGGCCGCTGTCCTGAAAGCTCTGGATCCCCGCCTGCGCGGGGATGACGTCTCTCTCCGCCTGCGCGGGGATGACGAGAGCCTTACTTCACTTCGATCTGGCGCGCCGTCACGACCGGCTTCTTCTTGGCCAGCGTGAGCGTCAGCACGCCGTTTTCCAGCTTGGCGCTGGTCGCGTCGGCATCGATCTCGGCGGGCAGCTCGTAGGCGGCCTTGTACTGGCGGGCGGCTTCCTTGACGGTCGAAACGCGCACCACGGTGCCGTCGATATCGATCGTCAGTTGCTCGCGGGCGACGCCGGGCACGTCCAGCGACAGCGTCCAGGCTTCCTCGTTCTGTTCCACCTTCAGGCCGTTGGCGCCGAGGAAGGACTCGTTGAGGAAACGCTCGAAGCTGCGGTCGAACGAACGGGCGGGCACATAGGCACGGGTGCGAAGGGCAGGGGCGTAGAACATCTGGGTACTCCTTGTCTGGATCGGGGTGGGACGCGGCAGGATGCGTACCTGCGTGTCCCCTAAACTGCGCGGCTCTCGCATCGATCGCCGCCTGGTAACCCATCTGCGCACCGGGCGGCGCTTTTCAAGGGATTTCCAACGATGAAAAATCTGCGTCGGGCGGTCTTGAAATCGCTCGCGGCGGCAGCATTTCTGCCCGCCTTCGCGCATGCGCAGGGCAGCACCGCGCCGGTCAAGCTCGCCATGATCGAGGGCCTCTCCGGTGGCAATGCCAACGGCGGCGAAGCGGTGTTCCGCAACCTGCACTGGGCGGTGGAGCGCGTCAACCAGCGCGGTGGCGTGCGCACGCAGCAAGGCCGGCGTTCCCTGGAACTGGTGCGCTACGACAGCAAGGGCCAGATCGAGGAGGCGCTGTCCGCCTTCCGGTCCGCGGTCGACGACGGCGCGCGCGTCATCCTGCAGGGCAATTCATCGGCGGTGGCCGCGGCGCTGATCGAGGCGATCAACCGTCACAACGAACGCGAGCCGGGCAAGCAGGTCGTCTTCCTCAATTACTCCGCGGTCGACCCGATCCTCACCAACGACAAGTGCAGCTTCTGGCACTTCCGCTTCGACGCGCATGCGGACATGCGCATGGCGGCGCTGATGTCCGTGCTGCGCGACGACAAGGCGCTCAAGTCCGCCTACCTGCTCAACCCGGACTACAGCTTCGGCCATGCGGTGCAGCGCGAGGCCCGCCGGCAACTCGCCGCGCAGCGCCCCGACGTGCAGGTGGCCGGTGAGGAACTGCATCCCTTGCTGCGCATCAAGGACTTCGTGCCGTACGCGATCAAGATCAGGCAAAGCGGCGCGAATGCAGTCATCACCGGCAACTTCAGCAACGACCTCACGCTGCTGGTGAAGGCGGCGCGCGAGATCGGCTTCGAGGGGCGCTTCTACACGTTCTACGGCAACGCGCTGGGCGCGCCGGCGGCGATGGGGGAAGCGGGCATCGGCCGCGTGCTGGCGGTCGCCGACTGGCTGCCGAACCTGCCGACGCGGGAGAGCGAGGCGTTCTACCAGGCTTTCCGCAAGCGCTTTCCCGATCCCGCCGACGACTACGTGCACATGCGCATGCAGATGATGATCGAGGCGCTGGCGCAGGCCATCGACGCCGCGGGGACCGTGGAGTCGGTGCCGCTCGCGCGGGCGCTGGAGCAGGTGAAGGTGAGCTTCGCCGGCCAGTCGGGGGCGATGCGCGCGGCCGACCACCAGTTCCAGCAGCCGCTGGTGGTGGGCCTGATGGACCGCCAGGGCACGCTGGGGGTGAAGTTCGATGTGGAAGGCTCCGGCTATGGCTTCCGCACGATCCGCGTGCTCGCGCCGTCGCAGGCGGAGATGCCGCATTCGTGCCGGATGGTGCGGCCTTCCTAGCTTTCACGAGCGACGAGGGTGAACGCAGAGTGCGCAGAGGTTACGCAGAGTGCGCAGAGAAGAAACCAAGAATCCATTTCCTGGTCTTCTCTGCGTCCTCTGCGTAACCTCTGCGTCCTCTGCGTTCACTTCTGCGAGTGTCCGGATCACTGACAATCACGCCATGCGCCAAACCGTCCTGAACCTCGAGGAATCCAAGATCCGTGAAGTCGCCAACGCCGGCATGGGCCGCGGCGACGTGCTGGCGTTCTGGTTCGGGGAGAGCGACGAGGTCACGCCGGACTTCATCCGGCAGGCCGCCATCGCCTCCCTCCAATCCGGCGAAACCTTCTACGCCCACAACCTCGGCCTGCCCGAATTGCGCGAGGCGATCTCCGCGTACACCTCCAGGCTGCACGGACCGGTGGGCGCCGAACGCATCGCCGTCACCTCCGGCGGCGTCAACGCGCTGATGCTCGCCTGCCAGGCCGTGGTGGACGCCGGCGACGAGGTCGTGGCCGTCACGCCCGTGTGGCCCAACCTGCCGGCGCAGGCGCTGATCATGGGCGCCAGGCTCCAGCCGGTGTCCCTGCAGCCCGAAGACGGCGCCTGGAAGCTGGACCTGCAGCGCCTGCTGGATGCGATCACGCCGTCCACGCGCCTGCTGATCGTGAATGCGCCGAACAACCCGACCGGCTGGACGCTCACGCGCGACGAGCAGCAGGCCATCCTCGCCCATTGCCGCAAGACCGGCACGTGGATCCTGGCGGACGAGGTGTACGAGCGCCTCTACTACGAGCCGACGCGCAACGGCTGCGCGCCCAGCTTCCTGGACGTGTCTCAGCCCGAGGACCGGCTGGTCGTGGCGCACAGCTTCTCGAAGAGCTTCCTCATGACCGGCTGGCGCCTGGGATGGCTCGTCATGCCGCCTGCGATGACGCACCACATGGGCAAGCTCATCGAGTTCAACACCTCCTGCGCCAGCGTGTTCACCCAGCGCGCGGCGCTCGAGGCGATCCGGCGCACCGACGAAGTCACCCCGCGGGTCGTGGCCCACCTGAAGACCTGCCGCGACACGCTGGTGCCGCTGCTGCAGGCTGTGCCGCGGGTGGAGCTCTCGCGGGCCAAAGGCGGGATGTATGCATTCTTCAAGCTCGGCGGGTATGACGACTCGCTGGCGTTGGCCAAGCGCCTGGTCGCAGAGGCGGGGATCGGCCTGGCCCCCGGGAATGCCTTTGCGCCGCAGGCGCAGGGGTGGCTCCGGTGGTGCTTTGCTTCGAAGGACGTGGGGCGGCTGCGGCAGGGCGTGGACCGGCTGGCGACGTGGCTGGCGCGCTGAGGCGCTCGTCGGGGTTCGCCTGCGGGCTCACCCCGACCTACGGGGACTCGTAGGGCGGTGGTGAGCGCGCGCAGCGCCGAACCCCGACGAATACCCCTGCGCGGGCGCCTTGTAGGACGTCCGCTATAATCCCTGGGTTCTGCCAACGCAGAGCGCACGTAGGGCCGCAGTTCCAGCAGCCCTACGCAAGTCAACAACTTTCCAAGGAATCAACCATGACCGCCCTCAACAAGGCAGAGATCGTGGCCGCCAACGCGCGCGGCACGAACGACACGGGCAGCCCCGAAGTGCAAGTCGCACTGCTGACCGCCCGCATCAACGAGCTCACCCCGCACTTCAAGACGCACGCCAAGGACCACCACGGCCGCCGCGGCCTGCTGCGCATGGTGAACCGCCGCAAGAGCCTGCTCGCGTACCTGAAGAACAAGGACGCCGACCGCTACACCGCCCTGATCGGCAAGCTGGGCCTGCGCAAGTAAGCGCAGCCCCCCGACGAGACGCCTGAGACAGTCAAGACGCTGGCTCAGGCGTTTTTTACTTCGGAGCAGACCGGATACAGCGCTGTGTCATTCCTTGAGGGGTGAAGGTTAATTGGGGTCAGATTCCAATTAACGAGAGTTAATTGGAATCTGACCCCAATTAACCCCCAATTAACCCCTCAAGGAATGGCATCGTGTTCGGCCCCCGCTCCGGCCAACCATCGAAAAAGGACACATGCCATGAGCATCTTCAACAAGGTCACCAAGACGTTCCAGTGGGGCAACCACACCGTCAAGCTCGAAACGGGCGAGATCGCCCGCCAGGCCGGCGGCGCCGTGCTCGTCGACATCGACGACACGGTGGTGCTGGCCACCGTCGTCGGCTCCAAGACGCCGAAGCCCGGGCAGGACTTCTTCCCCCTCACGGTCGACTACATCGAGAAGACCTATGCCGCCGGCAAGATCCCCGGTTCCTTCTTCAAGCGTGAAGCCAAGCCCTCCGAGCTGGAGACGCTGACCTCGCGCCTGATCGACCGCCCGATCCGCCCGCTGTTCCCGGAAGGCTTCTACAACGAGGTGCACGTGGTCATCCACACCATCTCGCTGAATCCCGAAGTCGACGCCGACATCGCCGCCATGATCGGCGTGTCCGCCGCGCTGTCCATCTCCGGCATCCCCTTCAACGGCCCGATCGGCGCCGCCCGCGTGGGCTACGTCAACGGCGAATACGTGCTGAACCCCGGCCCGACCGCCCGCAAGATGTCGGACCTCGACCTGGTGGTCGCCGGCACCGAAGCCGCCGTGCTGATGGTGGAGTCCGAGGCGCAGCAGCTGTCCGAGGAAGTGATGCTGGGCGCCGTGGTCTTCGGCCACGAGCAGGGCAAGGTCGCGATCAATGCGATCCACGAACTCGTGCGCGAAGCCGGCAAGCCGGTGTGGGACTGGCAGGCGCCCGCCAAGGACGAATCCTTCGTCTCGCGCGTCACGCAGTTGGCCGAGGAGAAGATCCGCGCCGCCTACCAGATCCGCAGCAAGCAGGCCCGCACGCAGGCCCTGCGCGACGCCACGGCTGCCGTGAAGGCGGAGCTGGGCAGCGACGTCGACGGCGTGGAAGTCGAGAACCTGCTGTTCGAGATCGAATCGCGCGTGGTGCGCAGCCAGATCCTGAGCGGCGAGCCGCGCATCGACGGCCGCGACACGCGCACCGTGCGCCCCATCGAGATCCGCACCGGCGTGCTGCCCCGCACGCACGGCTCCGCCCTGTTCACGCGCGGCGAGACCCAGGCCCTGGTGATCTCCACGCTGGGCACCGAGCAGGACGCGCAGCGCATCGACGCGCTGGCCGGCGAGTTCCAGGACCGCTTCCTCTTCCACTACAACATGCCTCCCTTCGCCACCGGCGAGACGGGCCGCATGGGCTCCACCAAACGCCGCGAAGTGGGCCACGGCCGCCTGGCCAAGCGGGCGCTGATCCCGGTGCTGCCCTCCAAGGAAGAGTTCCCCTACGTGATGCGCGTGGTCTCCGAGATCACCGAGTCCAACGGCTCCTCCTCCATGGCCTCGGTCTGCGGCGGCTGCCTGTCGCTGATGGACGCCGGCGTGCCGATGAAGGCCCACGTGGCCGGCATCGCGATGGGCCTCATCAAGGAAGGCAACCGCTTCGCGGTGCTGACCGACATCCTGGGTGACGAGGACCACCTCGGCGACATGGACTTCAAGGTCGCGGGCACGGTCAACGGCGTGACCGCGCTGCAGATGGACATCAAGATCCAGGGCATCACCAAGGAAATCATGCAGGTCGCCCTGGCGCAGGCCAAGGAAGCTCGCATGCACATCCTGGGCAAGATGCAGGAAGCGCTGGGCGAGGCGAAGACCGAGGTTTCCAACTTCGCGCCGCGCCTGTTCACGATGAAGATCAACCCCGACAAGATCCGCGACGTGATCGGCAAGGGCGGCTCCGTGATCCGGGCGCTGACGGAAGAGACCGGCACGCAGATCGACATCGGCGAAGACGGCACCATCACCATCGCCTCGACCGACCCGGCCAAGGCCGAAGAGGCGAAGAAGCGCATCGAGCAGATCACGGCGGAAGTCGAGATCGGCAAGGTCTAC
>DATAGN010000525.1:0-15073 GCA_036263715.1 Ramlibacter sp. | reverse complement strand
GCGGGTCCACAGGACGACCGAGTTCGCCTCGGGCGAACCGCTGGTGACGCCGGCGGCGAAAGGATCGCTCGCGAACCGCGCCTGGCTCCAGGCGCTGCGCGGCAGCCACAGCGTGGTGGCCGCTGCTGCGGCCAGCCGCAGCAGCTCACGGCGGTCGTGGTCGGGCATGCCCCACTGTATCAAGCGGCAGCACGGTGGCCGGCGCGCGGCCAGCCGGCGATCAGGCCCAGCGAACTTGCGCGCCACACCAGCGCACCCACGATGGTGAGGTTCAGCAGGTTCCAGGCGATGCCGTTCAGGAAGGCCGCTCGGTACGACCCGGTGAGGTCGAACACCGCCCCGGACATCCAGCCGCCGAGCGCCATCCCGAGCAGCGTCGCCATCAGCACCGTGCCCGTGCGCGCGCCCGCCTCCTGCGCCGGGAAGTACTCGCGCACGATCAGCGCGTACGAAGGGACGATGCCGCCCTGGAACAGGCCGAACATGCCGGAGACCAGGTACAGCGACACGAGCCCGTCCGACGGCAGGAACATGAACAGCGCCACGCCCTGCAGCAGCGAGCCCAGGAGCAGCGTGCGGAGGCCGCCGATGCGGTCGGAGATCCATCCGGAGACGAGGCGGCTGAGCACGCCCATGCCCAGCATCAGCGAGAGCATCTCGGCGCCGCGCGCCGCGCCGAAGCCCAGGTCGCCGCAGTAGGCCACGATGTGCACCTGCGGCATCGACATCGCCACGCAGCAGGAAACGCCCGCCACGCACAGCAGGCCCAGGAGCACGTTCGGGTGCAGGCCCAACGGCCGGGCGCTCGCGGTGCCCGCGGCGCTCGCCAGCACCACCACCGGCTGCACCGGAGGCTTGCGCCGCAGGAACAGCGCCAGCGGCACCATGTTCGCGATGCAGAACACGCCCATGCCGATGTACGTCTGGCGCCAGCCGACCGCGTCGATGAAGTACTGCATCACCGGCGGCCAGAAGGCGCCCGCCGTGTAGTTGCCGCTCATGCAGATCGCCAGTGCGATGCCGCGCCGCCGGTCGAACCAGCGCGAGGTGTCGGCCACCAGCGGCGCGAAGGTCGCGGAGGTGCCCAGCAGGCCGATCAGCAGTCCCTGCGACAGGCCGAACAGCGCCAGCCCCGGTGCCAGGCCAGCGGCGATGTAGCCCAGCCCCAGTCCGAGGGCGCCGAGCATGACCACGGCCATGATGCCCACGCGGTCGGCCAGACGTCCGAGCAGGATGCCGCCGATGCCGAAACCGATCATCGTGAGGGTGTAGGGCAGCGATGCGTCGCCGCGTGCCAGGCCGAAGTCCTGCTGGATGCGCGGCAGCACGACGCTGATGGCGTACATGCCGGAGCCGCCGATCGTCATCAGCAGCAGCGACATCGCCAGCCGCGCCCACGCATACGGGGATTCGATGGCTTCGCGCGGCGCGGGTTCGGACATGGGGACCGATTGGACGCGCAACGCGACGGTGGCCTGCCCCGGGATTTCCCCGTAGCTTTCGGACTACAGTCGGCACGGCCGGGGACCGACGACCTGCGGCCCAGCAGTACAGCAAGATCGACGGCTTCCAGGGAGGATCTCCATGCAAGGCAGCGCGCCGCGCCACTTCTCGATGGTCCGCGAGTTCCACCTCGCCGACTTCTTCACGCTCGGCAATGCCGCCTGCGGCGTCGGCGCCATCCTGCTGGCGATGCTGTACCTCGCCAGCGGCGACATGCGGCACTTCTTCATTTCCGCGGCGCTGGCGCCGGCGGCTTTCATCTTCGACGTGCTCGATGGCAGCATCGCCCGCGCCCGCCACCAGCACTCGGCGCTGGGGCGGGAGCTCGACTCACTGTCCGACGTCATTTCTTTCGGCGTCGCGCCGGCGGCCCTCGGCTTCGCCGCCGGCATGCAAGGCGGCTGGGACGCGGCGGCCCTGATCTACTTCGTGTGCTGCGGCGTCAGCCGGCTGGCGCGCTTCAACGTCACCGCCGAACAACTGGCCGACAACGAGTCCGGCAAGGTGAAGTACTTCGAGGGAACGCCGATCCCGACGAGCGTGGTGCTCACCGGCATCCTGGCGGCGTGCGCCTGGGACCATGCGCTGGGCGACCGCATCTGGGGCGGCGTGGTGCAACTCGGTCCCTGGGACCTGCATCCGCTGTCGCTGATGTTCGTGCTGTCCGGCAGCCTGATGATCAGCAAGACCCTGCGCATCCCGAAGTTCTGAATCAGCCCCGCGGCCGGTTCTTCTGCCAGATCGCCAGCAGGATCAGCCCGTACGCGATGACGCGCAGGCCATAGAGCGCCGGCGTCTGCTCGGTCGTGCCCGCCCACACGCCCAGGGCCACGCGGTTGGCCGACTCGATCCAGAAGGACAGCGCGAACCACAGGAAGAAGCGGTCGCGCGTGTGCCGCCAGAAGCGGAAGAAGAACAGGCCGGCGACCAGCCAACCCACAGCGACGGCACCCGTGAGCATCTGCTCCATGCTCACTCCTCTTCCCAGACGAGACCGAACAGCAGCAGCAGCACCGCCACCAGGGCCGCGACCAGCCGCGGCACGCCCAGGTCCCGGTCGGGCAGCACCAGGTTGTCCACCACCAGCAGGACGTTGTTGACGCTCAGGGCGCCGAAGCACAGGGCGCTCCAGAAAAGCAGGCGCGCGCCACTGCCTCGCCAGCTGCGCCAGAGCAGCACGAAGCAGGTGATCGAGGTGAGCGCGCAGAGCGTGTAGATGACGGCAGGCAAGTGTTGCTCCTCCTCAGTCCTTGCGGAAGCGGAATGCGTCGGCGAACTGCTGCGCGCGGCGGTCGATGCGTGAATGGATCAGGTCGGTGACGGTCACGAGGTCAGCGGCGTAGACGTCCGCCAGCCGGTCCAGCAATTCCGCCAGCTCGGCAGCCGGAGCGTAACGCACGGCCTCGCCCTCGGAGCGCGCGACGCCGCTGGCGCGCAATTGCTGCACCAGTTCTGCCGCCGTGCGCTCGGGCACGTACAGGCGCCGGGCCAGCAGCGCCTGGTCCCAGTTGTCTTCCGGGTGCAGGCGCAGCAGCAGCACCGCCTCGAGGTAGGGCACCGAGGGGACGCTGGTCAGGATGAACCGGCGGACATCCGCCGGCAGTTCTTGGGTCATCTTCGAGGCGCTGACTGTAGCGCCCCTTCAACCCCGCGGGGCCGCCGGCGCCGCAGAATCGGCACATGCCGCACGAAGCTGCCAGCGTTCGCCTGTTCCTCGGCCTGTGGCCGACCGCGGAGGTGCGCGATGCGGTGCAGGCGCATGCGCAGGCGTGGCAGTGGCCGGCCAGCGCGCGCCGCACGCGTCTGGAACGACTGCATGTCACCCTGCATTTCATCGGTGCCGTACCCACGGCACGCCTGGACGAGGTCCGCCAGGGACTGGCGGTGCCCTTCGCCGGCTGCGAGCTGCTGCTCGACCGGATGGCGGTGTGGCCCGGCGGGATTGCAGTGCTCGAAGCGGGCGAGGTGCCGCGGGAGCTGGTGCAGCTGCACGCAGCGCTGGCGCAGAAGCTGCGCGCGCTGCAGCTGCCGGTGGAGGAGCGGCGCTACCGGCCGCACGTGACGCTGGCGCGCAAGGCATTCGGCGCCCGGCCGCCACCCGACGCGCAGCCGCTGCGCTGGTCCGCGCCGCCGGGCTACCTGCTGGTCGAGTCGCTGCCGGGCGGCCGCGGCTACGCGCCGGTGCAGGTCTACGCCTGAGCCGCCTTGCGCCGCGCGGCGTCGATCGCTGCGCGCGCGCCGAGCTCCGCTTCGAGTGCGGTGTCCAGCGGGGAGCGGCACAGGCCCGCGTGTTCGTACTGCAGGTTCTCGTACAGCTCGGCTGTCGCCGGCGAGGCGGACAGCACCGCTTCTAGGGCCGCATCGTGCGGGACGGTGCGCAGCACCTCGCTGAGGTGCGCCACCACGCCACGGTACTGCAGCGGGTCGACCGCTTCGCTGCTGCGGTCCAGCCGCTCGAGCATGCGCGCGAGCATGACGAGGTTCCTGGTGGAGACGGTGGTGTTCATGGGACAGAACTGGGGTTCCGGCAGCGGGATTGCAAGAGGCAGGACGCCCGCGGGGGCGAGCTCAGCTCTTGCGCGGCGGATCCGAGTCGTCGGCAGGCTGCGTCTCCTGGAAACCGCCGTCTTCCGCGCCCTGCTCCTTCGTCCTGGCGACGGTATCCGCCATCGCGGCATCGCGGATGGCGAACAGGGCGGCCAGGTCGCGCTGCATGTCCTCGTCGGACTTCGGCGCCTCCGGCTCCAGCTCGCCGAAGCTGCTGGGGGACGGGCCCTTCCAGTCGGGCTGCACCAGGGGCGCGGGCCCGCTGGCCGCCCATTCGCGCGGGTTGGGCATTTCGTCGGGATTGAAGCCCTGGAACTCCCAGCCCAGGCTCAGCAGCCAGTCGCGGGCCCGCGGCTCGTAGCGCGCGAGCTCGCGTTCGAAACTGACCTGGAAGGCAAAGACGTAGGCGAGCAGCTTCTCGTGGTCCTTGCGCACCACGAAGTTCAGGTGCAGGCCGGTGCGGCCGCTGCGGCTCATCGACGACAGGATGCGGCAGTCGATCCAGTCGGAGGGGATGCCGTGCTTGCGCATCGTGTCGCGCAGGACCACCTGCAGCAGTTCGCGCCGCGGCGCGTTGCGCGAGTGGCGCGAGTCCTGCGAGTCGGGCTCGCTCTCGTGGAACTGGGTGCTCGCACCCGCAGCCGGGCCGGCAGCCGGTTCGCCTTCCTTGCCGTTGCCGAAGATTCGATCGAGCAGGCCCATGGAGCCGATTGTGCCCTCATTCCTTCAGCTGGAAGCGCATGCGGGTGCCGGCGAGCTCCAGCACGTCTTCGTCGCGCAACTGCAGCGGGTCGCTGCCCAGCGCGTTGCCGTTGATCACGGGCGCCGAGGTGCCCCCGAGGAACGTGACGAAGTAGCCGCCGCGGCGGTTGGCCACCGACACGACGGACACCCCGGGCTTGCCGAAGGTGGTGACCGCCTTGACGATCGGCACCTCGAGCCCCGCTGAGGAACCGTTCTCGATGGTGAACACCGCCTGCAGCAGCAGCTGGTCGCCCATGAACTGCTGCGTGCCGCCGAAGGTGCTGGGCTCCTCGCTCGCCTGCAGGTACTTGATGCGGTACGGCCCGATGGCGATGACGTCGCCGTCGGTCAGGCGCGTGCGCTCCTTGACCATGCGGTCGTTCACGTAGGTGCCGTTGGTGCTGCCCAGGTCCTCCAGGAAGACGTCGGCCACGCCCACGAGGTCGAAGGCGCAGTGCGTGCCACTGACCACGAGGGTGTCCAGCACGATGTCGTTCCCGGGCTTGCGGCCGAGGGTCGTGCGGTCCTTGTGCAGGTACACGTGCTTGACCTCGACCCCTTTGACGGTGGCAATCAGCTGCGGCATGCGCTTTCCTCCTCGGCGGCGAGGCCATGCTAACGTCGCAGCCCCGCCGCCACAACAGGGTCGCACCGGAACCGGGGACTGTTGACGGCCATCAAGCGCGAGGAGCACGCTCGGGCGCAGGATTGCCCCGAGAACCAAGGACTTGCCATGTTCAAGAACATCCTGCTGGCCACCGACGGATCCGCGGCCTCCACCCATGCGGCGCAGCTCGCCGTGGGCCTGGCCCGCACGCATGGGGCGCGGCTCACCGCGCTGTACGTCGTCGATCCCTACGTCTCCCTCGGTGCGGGCGAGGCCAACGCGCTGGGCTACCAGGCCTACATGTCCGCTGCGCTGCAGCTTGCCGCCGAGGCGCACGAGCACGTGATGAAGCTCTGTGCAGAGGGGGACCCGGTCGAATTCCATCGCCGCGTGGCCCAGGAAGTCAGCGCGCCCACGGGCATCGTGCAGGTGGCGCGGGAAGCAGGGGCCGACCTGATCGTGGTGGGCTCGCACGGCCGCACCGGCGTGGCCCGCCTGGTGCTCGGAAGCGTCGCCGGCAAGGTGGTCGCCGAGTCGCCGATCCCCGTCCTCGTCGCTCGCTAGGAGCCTAGGCCAGCACGCTCGCCCCGGCGCCCTTGAGGGTGCCGAGCAGGTCCTGCCAGCGCTGGGTGTGCTCGCCGTGGAGGCGCGTGCCGGCGTGCAGCACCGGCTGGAACTTCCAGCCGCGCACCTGCGCCGTGTCGAACCATTCGCGCGCGCGCTGGCGCACGATCCACACCGGCGTGCGCCAGGCGCCCCAGGGCTCCGCGGTGCGCGCGAGATCGGGGCTGTTCTCCAGCGCACCTGCGGCATAGCTCAGGAAGCCGTAGCGGCGTGGCGTGGAGGGCTGGCGCGGGCCGTCGTCGAAGGTCTCGAACACGGTCGCGTCTTCCAGTGCCGCGGGCAGCAGCTCGCGCGTGACCAGGTGCTGGCCGACCTCGTGCGCCTCGCCGGTCTTGTGGTGCAGCACCGGGCGCAGCTCGAAGCCCGTGAGGCCGCTGGCGCGCAGCGCCTGGGCCGCCTGCGAGCCCATCACGTACTCCCCGGTCCATTCGTCCACGTGGCTGATGGCGCTCTCGGCCACCGGCTTGCTCAGGTAGATGCGCTGCGGCAGGCGCACCGACCAACGGCTTGCGGTGGGATGCAGGCTGTCCTGGTGGTAGGCGGCCATGGTGGCCTTCGAATCGGCGCGGCTCTGCCCGATGCTGGAGCGCCCCATCGCCTCGAAGTGGCTGCAGGCATCCAGTTCGGCCGGGGTGCACTGCACGTCGCGCAGGAAGCTCACCGGCTCGCCCTGGGCCAGCGCCAGCACCTTGGGCAGCACCGGGCCGGCGGCATCGAAGAAGCGCGGGAACAGGAAGCCCACGGCCGGATTCGGTTTGGCGCCCATGGCCTTGGCCAGGGTTTCGTCCGCGGCCAGCCGCTGGGCCAGGCCGGGGCTGCAGGGTCGCAGCGCGAGCAGGATTTTCATGGACCCCGATGGTAGCCGCAGCGCGGCCCCTGCCCGGCGACCGCCGTTGTCCGTGCGACACTGCGCGCCGCATGCAAGCCGTCGCTCCCTCCCGGCCCCTGGCGATCGCACTGGCCGGACTCGTGTCGCTGGCCGTGGCCATGGGCATCGGCCGCTTCGCCTTCACCCCGCTGCTGCCGATCATGCTGGCCGAGCGCTCCGTGACGCTCGCCGGCGCGAGCCTCCTGGCCAGCGCCAACTACTTCGGCTACCTGCTGGGCGCTCTCGCCTGCACGTTCCAGCCCTGGATCTGGGGGCGCTTCGGCGCCGCGCCGGCGGTGAACGGGCCGAAGCTGGTGCGCCTGGGACTCGCGGCCACCGCCCTCCTCACCCTGGGCATGGCCTGGCACTGGCCCGCAGCCTGGACCCTGCTGCGGTTCGCGGCCGGCGTCGCCAGTGCGGTCGTCTTCCTCTACACCTCGGGCTGGGTGCTGGAGCAACTGGCGCGGCGCGAGGTGCCGGCCATGGGGGCGCTGATCTTCGTCGGCCCGGGCGCGGGCATCGCCGTCAGCGGCATCGCAGCGTCGGGGCTGGTGGCGATGCAGGCGCAGGCGGCCGTCGGCTGGGCGACCTTCGGCATCGTGGCCGCGCTGCTCACGGCGGCGGTGTGGAAGGTCTTCGACGCGCGACGCGGCATCGCGCCGGCGCCGCTGGCCCCCGGTCGCGCGGCGCAGGATGCGCGGCCCGCCCGCGCGGGCAGTGGCGAGATCGCGGTGCTCACCTTCGCCTATGGCCTCGCGGGCATCGGCTACATCATCACGGCGACCTTCCTGCCGGTGATCGCACGGCAGGCGCTGCCCGGCTCGCCCTGGCTGGACCTGTTCTGGCCGCTGTTCGGCGTTGGCGTGATGCTCGGTGCCGTGGGCGCTTCACGCCTGCGAGCGGCCGCCGACCTGCGGCTGCGGCTGGCGGCCTGCTATGCGATCCAGGCGATGGGCGTGGCCGCGAGCCTGCTCAGTCCAACGCTGGCCGGCTTCGCGCTCGGCAGCCTGCTGCTCGGACTGCCCTTCACCGCGATCACCTTCTTCGCGATGCAGGAGGTGCGGCGCGTGCGGCCCCTGCACGCCACGAGCTACATGGGCCTGCTGACCGCGATGTACGGCATCGGCCAGATCGCCGGGCCGCCTCTGGCCGCGTGGCTGGTGGGGCGCAGTGCGACCGCGGCCGAAGGGTTCGCGACGTCGCTGTGGATCGCCTGTTCGCTGCTGGTGTTGGGCGCGGCGTTGTATGTCGCCCTGGCAAAGGCCCGTCCGGCTGTCCCGTAGGTCGGGGTGAGCGCGCAGCCGAACCCGACGCAAAGGCACGTCACCGCGTCGCCACCTGCTCCACCCCCTGCGCGCGACTGAGCGCCGGATACGGATTCACCGCCTCGCCCTTCCACCACTGCGGCGGGTTGCCCAGGCGGAACACCCCGAAGTGCAGGTGCGGCGCATTCGGGTCGGAGTTGCCGGTCACCCCGACATAACCGATCACCTCGCCGCGCTTGACCTCCTGCCCCTCGCGCAGGCCGGGCGCGTAACGCTGCAGGTGCGCGTAGTAGTAGGCCAGCTGCCCGTTGGGGTCGTACTGGTAGATCGTCAGGCCGCCCGGCTTGCTGGTGAACAGCTTCGTGACGCGGCCATCGTCCACGGCGACGACGGGCGTGCCGTGCGGTGCGAGGATGTCGATGGCCTCGTGCTTGCGCGCGCCGCGGCTCTGCTCGTAGTTGTCGGCCAGCCGCGCGGGCGGCACGCCCACCACGGGCACGAGCAAGGGACGCTGCGCCAGCAACTGGGCGCCCTGCGCGTCGCCCGGATCGCGCACCGACGGCAGCGGGCCGCCTGCCACCGGCGGTGCCGCAGGGACGGCGGCGGTGGGAGGCGCCGGTTCGGCCGGCGCCACCGAGGCCTCGCCCGAAGGCGGCGCCGCCGGAGCACCGGCCTGCGGCCGCAGCACCGTGTCGTCCGGCAGGCTGTGCCGCGGCGGCTCCACGCGCGTGACGACCGCCTGGCGATCGCATCCTTGCAGCAGGGCGGCGGTCGCGAGCGCGATCAGGACGGCTGCGCGAGCCATGGCGTCAGGACTTCTTGTCGCCCTTGGCCGCATCCGCCTTCTTCTCCGCCTTCTCCGCCTTCTCCGGCTTCGCAGCTTCGGACTTGCCGCCGTCGGTCTTGCTCGCCGCCTGCTCCTGCTTGCGTACCCCCGGCGGATGCTGCTCCAGGAACCGCGCCAGCTCGGTCGGCGCCGCCACGCCACCGGCCGTGGTGTCGGCGGGCATGGTCATCGGCGCAACGCCTGCGGGCATCGCGCCAGGCGCCGCGCCGGTGGCGGGCGCTGGGCCACCCATCGCGCTGGTGTCGGGCGACAAGGGCGGCGACTGCACGACCGGCGACTCCAGCGGCGGCGACGCCATCGAAGGCGATGCCTCCGCCGGCGCAGCGGTGGACGAGGACGCGCCCGAGGCCACGGTCGTGGACGAAGTCCCGGCAGATGGATCTGTCGCAGGTGCGGTGCTCGCCGCGGACTCGGTCGTGGCCGAAGACTCGCTCACCGCGCCGCTTCCCTGCCGCGCCGTGTTGTCGTTGACCTGCACGTCGCAGGCTTGCAGGGCCAGGGCCGAAGCGGCCGCCACCAGGGTCAGGCTCCACTTGTTCATGACTGCACCTCGACGTTGATCCCCTTGTCGGCGACGGTCGACAACCGCACCACGTCCCAGTTGGTCAGGCGCACGCAGCCGCTGCTCTCGGCGCGTGACATCTGCGAAGGCTCCGCGGTGCCGTGGATGCCCAGGTGCTCCTTGCTCAGGGCCAGCCACATCACGCCCACCGGGCTGTTGGGGCCGGGCGGCAGCTTGACCTTCTTGTCGGTCTTGGGATTGCGCAGGAGCGCGGGGTTGTAGCTGAAGTCGGGATTGCGCGCGTGCGCGGTGATCTGCAGCGTGCCTTCGGGCAGCGGGAATTCCTGGCCGCCGATGGTGACCGGGAACGCGCCCATGACGCGCCCGTCCGCGCCCAGGATGTAGAGCATCTGGTCGGACTTGTCGATGCGCAGCGAGGCCGCCTTGGCCAGCGACGCGGCGCGGCCCACGTCCGGCACCACGATCGCCTGCCCCGCCTGCAGGCTGCGGCCCTTGTTCAGCGCGGCGAACAGCTTGGGACTCATGTGGAAGCGCTCGCTGATGGCCTCGTCCAGGCTCTGGTACGCCAGCGTGGTCATCTGCGACTGCGCCTCGGGATCGTCCTTCGGAATGGTCACGTAGGGACCGGCCACGTCCGCGTCGGTCAGCACGTAGCTGGCGAAGGCCGGGGCCTGCTGGCCGAGGGCTTGCCAGGTCGCCGCATCCACCACGCCCGTCGCCGGCAGGTTGCGCGAAGCCTGGAAAGCCGCCAGTGCCTTCTTCATGTTGCTGCCGAAGCTGCCGTCGATCTCGCCCACCGAGAACCAGGCGCGGTCCAGCATCACCTGCGCGCGGATCACCGCCGGGCCCTTGGCGCCTTCGCGCAGCTCGGGCAGGGAGGTGTCGGCATTGAGCTGCTGGATGTGCTGCGCGGCGTCCAGGGGAAAGTTGGGCGGCACCACGGGCGTGGCGGCGCTGCTCGGGCTCGTCTTGTTGGTCTTCTTGGCGGCAGCGGGTTTGTCGCCCTGCCCGAGCACCGCGGAGGGTGCGACGAGGCCGAGCGGCAGGACCAGCGCCAGCGCGCGCAGGATCACCTTGTGATTGGGCATGGCATGGCTCCAGTTAGCGATGCCTTACCGTAGTGCTGACCCGGTGTTCCCGGTGTAGTCGGGCGACGATGCGCCCGGTCGGCCAACGCTGTCCCGCGCGAGCGCTGCAGCTCAGCCAGCCTGCACGTCGATGTGGTAAAGGCCCCAAGGGCACTGGGCGAAGCGCTGGTCCACCGGCTTGGCCGCCATGTCGGGGAAGCGGTCGGCGTCGTACACCGCCCACAGCGGCCCCAGGCCGCCCAGCGGCATGGGCGCGCCATCGAGATGGGTGGCAACGATGAAGCCGTAGCGGTCGGCATCGGCCACGGAGATCACCGGTGCGTAGCCGTCCACCGCCCGCATCGCCAGCTTGCCGGCGCTGCCGGTGACGCCGGCCGCCCGGAGCACGTCGCGCAATCGCGGGCCCGAGAGCTTGTGCTTCCTGCTGTCGTATTCCAGGGTGGGTTCGATCGTGACTGCGGGCAGCCTCGCCACCGCGGCGAAGTCGAAGGCGTAGGCCGCCGTGAAGCTCAGCTTCTGCTTGGCCATCATCTGGTCGCGCACCGGGTCGAAGGGCCCGCGATTCGGCTTCACGCCCTGCCCCGTCACCGTCAGCAGGGCGGGCCCGCGCTGCGCCAGCGCGGCCTCGTTGTGCGCGAGCACCGGGAAGGCTGCGGCGCCGAGGGTCGCCACGATGAAGTCGCGTTTGTCCATGGTCTTATCGGGGGTTGGATTCGAGTTTCGCGGCCGGCTCGCGCGCGACATCCGCCAGGAAGTCGTCCGCACCGAGCTGCGCCCAGTCCGGATACACGCTGCGGAAGTCGGCAAGCATCTGCGCGAGCGGAACGTCGGTGAAGCTGCCGCGCTCGCGCAGGTACTCCATGTGCCGCTGCCCGCTGCGATCGAAGGGGTGGTAGATCGAATCGCTGGTGCCGTCGAAGTCCAGCGGCAGCAGCCCGAAGCGTTCGCACAATTCGATGTTGAAGGCAGGCGTCGCCTTGCGCCAGGCGTCCTCGATCCACAGTTCGGTGTAGCCATGCCAGACGAAGACATCGGTGCGCATGGTCTCGCGCATGCGCTCGGTCGACAGGTGGTTGCGCACGTCGGCGAATCCCAGCCGCGCCGGGATGCCGCTGGCGCGCGCCGCGGCGGCCAGCAGCGCCGCCTTGGTGACGCACCAGCCATGGCCCAGCGCCAGCACCGAGCTCGCCCGCATGCCGTCTTCGCTCAGGTCGACGCGGTAAGGGTCGTAGCGAAAGCCGTCGCGCACCGCGTAGTACAGCGACACCGCCCTGGCGCAATCGCCTTCGCCTTTCGCATGCTGCGCGGCGAAGGCACGCACCGCCGGATGCGTGCTGTCCACCAGCGGCGTGGCCGCCAGGCAGTGCTGCGCGTCGATCATGTGAAGCGCACGGTCACCGGCGCCAGCGGGGCGGCGAAGTCGGCGCGCCAGGTTTCCCCGCGCTGCACCGGCCAGGCGTCGGTCCAGGTGCCGGTGGTGACCACGTCGCCCGGCTGCAGCTCGGGCGCACCGGGGAAGTTGCGCAGCTCCGCCAGGAAGTGCGCCAGCGCGTGCAGCGGCCCATCGAGCACGTTGGCACCGACGCCGGCGTCGACGCGCTCGTCGCCGCGCCAGAGGGTGATCGCCGCGGCTGCCAGCTGCGCATCGAAGGCTGCCGCATCGCGCGGCAGTTGTTCGACCGGGATGCGCTGGCCCACCAGCAGGCGCGCATGCAGGCCGCTGTCGGCCACGGTGTCGGCTGCCGCGAACTTCCAGTCGGGCATGTGCGACTGCACGATCTCGAAGCCGGGCGCCATCCATTCGATGCAGGCCAGCAGGTCGTCCAGCGTCGCGCGCGCCGGCGGCGTCGAACGCAGGCCGAAGACGCATTCCGGCTCGATGCGCGGCTGGCAGGTACCGGCCAGCGACAGCTGCCCCTCGCCGTCGCAGAAGGACAGCGTGGTGTTCCACACCGTGCCCCAGATCGGGCCGTAGACGCCGTAACGCTCCCAAATCGTGCGGTTGGTAAAGCCGATCTTGAAGCCGCGCGGCTCTTCGCCGCGCAGCCGGCGCAGCTCGCGCACGGCCAGCGCGCGCTCGTACGCTTCGGCAACGCCCAGGCCGCAACCCTGGGGCCAAGGCGTGCCCTGGTCGATGTGCTTGAGCAGGAGCTCGGGAGTCATTGCCCCATTTTCGCCTGCGCCGCCTTGCGGTCCGCGTTGACCTTCTGGGCCGACGGGCGCTCGCCGATGAAGCGCACGTACGCCTTGTAGTCGAGGCCGGCGGCCAGCAGCAGGTCTTCGCCATAGACCGCCTTGGTCGCCATGCCGACCAGGGGCAGGTTCACGAAGGCGGAGCAGTCCGCCATGGTGAAGGTGTCGCCCGCCGCATAGGGTGCCAGCTTCAGCAGGCGCTGCGTGCCGGCGATCTTCTGCTCGATCTCGCGCCGGATGCGCGCTGCATTGCTTTCCGACAGCGGAGGGCTGCCGAAGAAGGCGGCGCCATAGAGCTGGCGCGCCGCCATCTCCAGGTGCCAGTCGAGGAAGGCCACGAGCTCGCGCACTTTCGCGGCTTCGAACGGATCCTTCGGCAGCAGCGCCGGCTGCGGATGCACCGCCTCCAGGTAGTCCAGGATCACCTGGCTTTCGCACAGGCAGCCCTGCGGCGTCTGCAGGTACGGGATCTTGCCCAGGGGCGAGGCCGCGAGCAGCGCCTCGTCCTTGTTGCGCAGGTCGACGAAGCGCTCGTCGAAGGCGACGCCCTTTTCCAGCAGGGCCAGCTTCACCTTGTTGTAGTAGTTGCTGTAAGCGAATCCGTGGAGCGTGAGCATGGGCTGATCCTTCACTCGATCTTGGCGCCGGATTCCTTGACCACCTTCGCCCACTTCACCGTCTCGGCCTGCATCAGCGAGGACAGCTGTTCGGGGGTGCCGGGATGCGGATCGAGGCCCAGCTTGGCGAGCCTCTCCTTGACGTCCGGCATGGCCAGCACCTTGAGCGTCTCGGCGTTGATGCGCATCTGCACATCGCGCGGGATGCCCGGCGCGCCCAGCAGCGCGAACCAGGAGGTCGCCTCGAAGCCGGGCAGGCCCGACTCCGCGATGGTGGGGATGTTGGGCGCCGCCGGCGAGCGCTGCGCGCTGGTGACGGCGATCGCGCGGATCTTGCCCTCCTGCACCAGCGGCAGGGCCGAAGGCATGTTGTCGAAGATCATCTGGATGCGCCCGCCGATCAGGTCGGGGATCGCCTCGGCGCGGCCCTTGTACGGGATGTGCTGCATCTTCACGCCGGCCAGGGTGTTGAACAGCTCGCCCGACAGGTGGATCGAGGTGCCGCTGCCGGAGGAGCCGAAGAACAGCTTGTCCTTCTTCGCCAGGTCGACCAGCTCGCGCACGGTCTTCGCCGGCACGTTGTTGTTCACGACCAGCAGGTTGGGCGTGGACGCCAGGAAGCTGATGGGCGTGAAGTCCTTGATGTTGTCGTAAGGCATCTTCGCGTACAGCGAAGGGTTGATCGCGTGCGTGCCCACGGTGCCGATGACCAGCGTGTGGCCGTCGCCCGGCGCCTTGGCGACCAGGTCGGCACCGATGTTGCCGCCGGCGCCGGGCTTGTTGTCGACGGTGACGGCCTGGCCGAGCGAGGCCCACTTCTCCGCCAGCACGCGGGCCAGGGTGTCGGGCGCGCCGCCCGGGGGAAAGGTCACCACGATGCGCACCGGCTTGGTGGGCCAGGCGGCCTGCGCATGGGCCGCGCCCAGGGGAGCCGTGCCGGCGAGGGTGAAGGCCGCGAGGGCGGCAAGGACGCGAAGGCGGGTACGGAACATTGTTGTCTCCAGCAGATGCGGGTTCGGGGGTGCGTGCATTCTGGGCAAGCCGCCGCGCGGCGTGAATGCTGGTCCTCCCTAGTCGCGTCGCGCAGGCGTCAGCCGGCAGCCGCTATGCTGCGCACCGATGCAGCCGCCCGCCATGCCCACGCCCGAGGAGATCGCCCTGCTCGAACCTTTCGAGCGCCTGGGGCTCGACCGCATTGCCGTGGTCGCGAAGGCCGCCGATGCGCGCGAAGCCGCGGCCGTGCTGCGGTCCTTCCCCGTGTGGGGCTTCGACACCGAGTCGCGACCCACTTTCCAGGCGGGCGAGGCTTCGGAAGGCCCGCATGTGGTCCAGCTCGCCACGCGCGAGGCCGCCTTCATCTTCCAGTTGCACGATCCAGTGTGCCGCGAAGTGGTCGGCGACCTGCTGGCAAGCCAGGGGAACGTCAAGGCCGGCTTCGGCCTGCGCGACGACAAGCGGCGCATCACGCACAAGCTGGGCGTGGAGCCGCAGGACGTGCTGGACCTCGACACGGTGTTCCGCGAGCGCGGTTATCGCCGGCAGATGGGGATCAAGGCCGCGGTGGCGGTGCTGTTCGGCAAGCGCTACCTGAAGTCCAAGCGCGCGGCCACGTCGAACTGGGCGGCGCGGCAGCTGTCGGAATCGCAG